>CAMWMO010000029.1 GCA_947175305.1 uncultured Lachnospiraceae bacterium | reverse complement strand
ATGAAAAGCTTGCCGTTATCTTTAACGATTATATGAACTGTCTCTTCGGGGACCCTACCACGGAGAAGGAGCTGCCTTTGATCGACAAGGCGGCGGAGGCGGGCTGCGAGTATTATTGTGTGGATTGTGGCTGGTATGCCGATGGGCCATGGTGGGACTATGTGGGAGAGTGGCTCCCTTCTAAAGAGCGTTTTCCGAACGGTCTGGAGGAGGTCATGGACTACATCCGGGTGAAGGGTATGATTCCGGGTGTCTGGCTGGAGATCGAGGTCATGGGGATTAAGTGTCCGAAGGCGGACCGGGTGCCCGACGACTGGTATTTTATCCGGCATGGGAAGAAGGTATCGGACAGAAGCCGATATCAACTGGATTTCAGAAATTCCGCGGTAAGGGAGCATGCCACGGAGGTGATAGACCGGCTGGTCAGAGAGTACCATGTAGGCTATATCAAGATGGATTATAACATCGAGCCGGGCGTGGGCACGGAGCTCGATGCGGACAGCTTCGGTGAAGGGCTGCTTGGTCACGAGAGAGCATATCTGCACTGGCTGGACGGCATTTTTGAGAAGTACCCTGATCTGGTCATTGAAAACTGCTCCTCCGGAGGATTGCGGATGGATTATGCCATGCTCTCCCGTTACAGCATCCAGTCCACCTCGGACACGGAGGATTATGTCACATATTCCACCATTGCGGCTAATGCGCCGGCGGCGCTGACGCCTGAGCAGGCGGCCATCTGGAGCTATCCGCTCAGACAGGGGGATGACGAGGAAGTCATCTTCAATATGGTAAACGCCATGCTCCTGCGCATTCACCAGAGCGGACATCTGGCGGAGCTGGATGCAGGGCGGTTTGTCCTGGTGAAAGAGGGAATCGCCTACTATAAGGAGATTCGGGAGAAGCTGCGGACAGGACTGCCCATGTGGCCCATCGGCCTTGCCACCTATCAGGACGGCTGGGCGGCTCTGGCCATCGTAAGCGGTTCGAAGACTTATCTGGCAGTCTGGCGCAGAGGCAGTCAGGAGAGTATGGTTGGATTGCCGCTTAAACATTTGAAGGACAAGGATGTGGAAACAGTGTGCGCTTATCCGAAGGATGGACGCGGATGCCGTTACTCCTGGAATCGGACAGTAGGAGAGTTGACGGTGGAATTAACCGATAAAGTCAGCGCCAGAATTTTTGAAATAACCGAGAAATAGAGAAAGACCGAGTGTGCGTGCCGTGTGCCCGTGCACTCGGTTTTGGGTTGAATTTACCTATTGCATCTGGTAAAATATAATTTAGCGTTTTGCTATGATGGGGATTTATGGAAGAAAGGCGTGCGCCCTTAGAACGGGCGTATGGGATCGAGGAAAATATGAGCGTAGTACAAAAACTATTTGGAACCCACAGTGAGCGGGAGATCAAGCGCATAAACGGTCTGGTGGAGCGGATCGAGGGCATGAGGCCCCAGATGATGGAGATGTCCGATGAGCAGATGCGCGATAAGACGAAGGAGTTTAAGAAAAGGCTCTCTGAGGGAGAAACACTGGACGACATTCTGCCGGAGGCTTATGCCCTTGTCAGGGAGGCGGCCCGGAGGATCCTGAATACAGAGCATTACAGGGTGCAGCTGATCGGCGGTATCGTCCTGCATCAGGGACGTATCGCAGAGATGAGAACCGGTGAAGGTAAGACCCAGACCTGTCTTCTGCCTGCATATCTGAATGCGCTGGAGGGTAAGGGCGTGCATGTGGTCACGGTCAACGACTATCTGGCGAAGCGTGACGCGGAGTGGATGGGACAGGTGCATGAGTTCCTGGGTCTGAAGGTGGGCTGTGTCTTAAATGACATGAAGCCTGAGGAGCGCCGGGAGGCATACAACTGCGATATCACCTATGTGACGAACAACGAGCTGGGCTTTGATTATCTGCGCGATAACATGGTCATATATAAGGAACAGCTGGTGCTCAGAAGCCTTCACTACGCGATTATCGATGAGGTGGACTCTGTGCTGATCGACGAAGCCAGAACGCCTCTGATCATATCCGGTCAGAGCGGCAAGTCCACGAAGCTCTATGAAGCCTGCGATATTCTGGCAAAACAGCTTACCAGGGGTGAAGACATGGAGGAGCTGTCCAAGATGGATGCCATCATGGGCATAGAGCAGGAGGAGACCGGAGACTTCATTGTAAATGAGAAGGACAAGGTGGTGAACCTGACAGCGCAGGGTGTCTCCAAGGTAGAGCGTTTCTTCCAGATCGAGAATCTGGCGGATCCAGAGAATATTGAGATCCAGCACAATATCATTCTGGCGCTCCGCGCGCACAATCTGATGTTCCGGGATCAGGATTATGTGGTGAATGATGATCAGGTCCTGATCGTGGATGAGTTTACCGGCCGTATCATGCCGGGACGCCGCTATTCCGACGGTCTGCACCAGGCGATCGAGGCGAAGGAGCATGTGAAGGTAAAGCGGGAGAGCAAGACTCTTGCCACCATTACCTTCCAGAACTTTTTTAATAAATTTGAGAAAAAGGCCGGCATGACAGGTACGGCGCTCACGGAGGAGAAGGAGTTCCGGGAGATCTACGGCATGGATGTGGTGTCCATTCCTACGAATAAGCCGGTGGCTCGTGTGGATCATCAGGACGCTGTGTACAAGACCCGAAAGGAAAAATTGACGGCGATTCTTCATGCGGTGCAGGAGGCTCACGCCAAGGGGCAGCCCGTGCTGGTGGGTACGATCAACATCGATTCCTCGGAGGAACTTTCCGGGATTTTTAAGAGAAACGGTATCGAGCACAAAGTGTTGAATGCGAAGTTCCATGAGCTGGAGGCGGAGATCGTGGCGGACGCCGGTATCCACGGGGCAGTGACCATCGCTACCAACATGGCGGGACGTGGTACGGATATCAAACTGGATGAGGAGGCGAGAGAGGCGGGCGGTCTTATGATCATCGGCACAGAGCGCCATGAGTCCAGACGTATCGATAACCAGCTGCGCGGTCGAAGCGGGCGTCAGGGGGATCCCGGTGAATCCAAGTTCTTTATCTCTCTGGAGGACGATCTGATGAGACTGTTCGGCTCGGATCGTATGATCACCATGTTTAATGCGCTGGGTATTCCGGAGGGACAGGAGATCGAGCATAGCGCCTTGACGAAAGCCATTGAGACGGCGCAGAAGAAGATCGAGAATAATAACTTTGGTATCAGAAAGAGCCTGTTAGAGTACGATCAGGTAATGAACGAGCAGAGAGAGATCATCTACGAGGAGAGACGGCGCGTTCTGGACGGTGAGAGCATGCGCGATGCGATCTATAAGATGATCACGGATATTGCGGAGAACTGTGTGGATATCTGTATCGGAGATGATACGGATTTCGAGGAGTGGGATTATAATGAATTGAATACGCTGCTGCTTCCCACGATTCCTTTGAGGCCTGTGGATGCTTCCAGGGTCTTAAAGCCTAAGAAGAACAGCTTAAAGCAGCAGCTGAAAGAGGAGGCTGTCAAACTTTACGAGAGTAAGGAAGCAGAGTTCCCGGAGCCTGAGGCGATCCGCGAGATCGAGCGTGTGATTCTCCTTAAGGTGATAGACAGAAAGTGGATGGATCACATCGACGACATGGATCAGCTTCGTCAGGGAGCGGGTCTGCAGGCTTATGGACAGAAGGATCCGCTGGTGGAGTACAAGCTGAACGGTTACGACATGTTTGATGAGATGACACAGAACATTAAGGAAGAAACCGTGCGTCTTCTCTTCCGCGTGCGCATTGAGCAGAAGGTGGAGAGAGAGCAGGTGGCAAAGGTGACCGGTACGAACAAGGATGATACCATCCAGAAGGGCCCTAAGAAGCGTATGGAGGCGAAGGTATATCCCAACGATCCCTGCCCTTGCGGAAGCGGGAAGAAGTACAAGCAGTGCTGTGGAAGAAAATAGGTTCAATAGGGAAAATAGGGAAAGAAGGTGACGTTAGGTGGTAGAGTTAGACAATATGAAATCGGAGCTTTTGGCATACGAAAGCCCCCTGGCGGAAGTGAGGGATTCACTTTAACTTAGCAGATAAGGTGAAGCGGATCGAAGAGCTTGATATGGAAATGCAGGCTCCGGACTTTTGGGACGATCCTGAGAGATCCAATCAAAAGATGCGGGAGGCAAAGGGCCTTAAGGATATCGTGGAGACGATGAACGGGCTCTCCGGTCAGTATGAGGATATCCTAACCCTGATCGAGCTGGGGTATGAGGATAACGATCCTGCGATCATTCCGGATATTGAGGAGGAGCTGGCTTCCTTTAAGGAAACCTTTGAGAACATCAGGATCAGTACTCTCCTTTCCGGGGAGTATGACAGAAACAACGCGATCTTAAAATTAAACGCGGGTGCGGGCGGCACGGAGAGCTGCGACTGGTGCAGTATGCTCTACCGCATGTACACCAGATGGGCGGAGCGCAAGGGCTTTTCGCTGGAAGTGATCGACTATCTGGATGGCGACGAGGCGGGCATTAAGTCCGTGACCTTCCAGATCAACGGTGAGAACGCTTACGGCTATCTGAAATCGGAGAAGGGAGTGCACCGTCTGGTGCGGATCTCACCTTTTAACGCCCAGGGCAAGCGGCAGACCTCTTTTGTGTCTCTGGATGTGATGCCGGACATCGAGGAGGATGTGGATGTGGAGGTCAGAGATGAGGATATCCGCATCGACACCTACCGAAGCAGCGGTGCGGGCGGTCAGCATATCAATAAGACCTCCTCGGCTATCCGTATCACCCATTTCCCTACCGGGATCGTAGTGACCTGCCAGAATGAGCGCAGTCAGTTCCAGAATAAGGATAAAGCCATGCAAATGCTGAAGGCAAAGCTCTATATGCTGAAGCAGGAGGAGAATGCGGAGAAGCTGTCGGATATCCGCGGCGATGTGAAGGAGATTGGTTGGGGCAACCAGATTCGTTCCTATGTCATGCAGCCCTATACTATGGTGAAAGATCATCGGACGAATGAGGAGTCCGGCAATGTGGATGCGGTGATGGACGGCGCGATCGATCCCTTTATCAATGCGTATTTAAAGTGGATAAACCATTAGAAAAAAGAGGCTGCTTACGAAGCAGCCTCTGTATTATTTTGGACCAGATCCAGAAAGAATGCGGCCTCCGTGGCAGCCATGTAGGGGACCACCCATAACAGTGCAATGCCGCAGGAGAGAAGCCCCAAAAGCATAAGAGGAATAAAACTTACATAGAGATAAAAGAGCCTGCCCTTGTGGTGTACCATGAGCCGGCGGCTCTTTTTTAACAGCTCCTTTGCCGTGTACTGCGGAAAATCGTGGAGCAGATAAAAAGCCTGCGCATAGAAGAGCGCCAGCATGACCGAAACCACCCCTGACAGAATCAGGGAGAGGGAGTAGGGCAGCATGAGATCCAGTATTTTGTCCATCTGAACCTGAGAAGGCGTCACAGGAGAAAACAGCAGGTCTGCCTGGTAGCTGGAGGTATAAGCATTAAGCTTGTAATTCAGGATAATCTGCGGCAGATTGGCCAGGTAAGTGATGAGCGAGATCCAAGCCTGGATCACGATGGCCTTATCGGGACAGAGCTGGAAGCCGTAGAACATGTCTCCCACGCTGACCGGCCGTCCGCAGATGATCTTTAAATAGAGATAGCAGGAGCCTGAGGTGAACAATCCCGTCAAGACAGATACTAAAAACATGATGGCATAGTAGATCACTGTGCCGATCACGGTCTGAAGATTCACGAGAAGGGTCACTGCCAACGATACTGTGCCCAACAGGGCGGCAAGAATCACATAGGCCCCGATAACCGTACCGTAGTGGCCGAGCAGATGCTCTCTGGCGGAGGCTTTTAATTCTGCGGAGGATTTAAACTGCTTCATCATAGTTCATCCCCCGGTATTTATTGACGGCGTCAGAAGCCTTCATTTCCTTCTGATAAGGATTGTCTTCATTAAAATATTTGATCTGTGTGGCAGTAGTGCCGCCCGAAACATAGGTGCGCCCGCACTCCGGACAGATCGCGGTGTGGATGGACACATTGCAGGACATGACCTTGCCGTTGTTTTCGGCCGCCTTCTGGTAGGCGTTGCTCACATGCTCCTGCTCATGACTCATGACCCGGGCCGCAGCTGTGCTTGGGTCGATATGGGCGGCTGCCTTAAAGGAAACGTCCCCCTCGTCGGAGCCATCCTGGTATTTTCGGTTTTTACAGGTCTCGCACTCTGCGGGAGAAGACTTTCGCCCGGCCTGCTTTTCAGTGGATTCGCCGGGATTTTTGATAACGACGGGAGTATAATTGGAAGTTCCCATAATAGGAGAAATCATCATAAAATCATCCATCCTTTCTTATCTTTCTTTATTCTATATTATTCCATGTCAAACATTTCATAAAATTCTTCCATCATCTCATCGTAGGAGACGCCGTACTGCTCTTCGCAGGCTTTATTGACCTCTTCCTGCAATTCCGGTGAGAGGTGGGGAAGGGCAAATACCAGACAGACTGCAGATACACACAAAACAATATCCAGCGACAGTCCCACGATACAACAGATCAGCCCTGCTTTTGCTTTGCCTGCCAGGCGCTTCGCACTGCCTCTTGACAGGATGGCCAGAATAATGCCTATGCCGGCAAGTAGAAAGGGGATAGTAAACTGAAGGATCAACATGCTTGCCAGTGTGATAATGCCAAGAATCATGGATGCTGTCGCCATACTGTCGCCCTTGGGTTTCATCGGCACAGGCTGTAAGGGTGCGCCATAGGGATTATAAGGGTTGTAGCCGTTTCCGGGTCCGCCTTGCGGGTTGTTCGGTTGATAATCCATAAAACTGCCTCATTTCTTACATCATATGAATATATAGATATTAAGAGTGTAACATATTTTTTCAAAAAAAACCATAGTCTGCAAGCTCGGAAGAACATTTTTCTTTCTAAATCTAAGCATTTCCTGTGGCGGATTTTGTATTTTTCCTGTATAATAAAAAATGTCGGACTAAAGTATGCACTGATACTTTAATGCGATAAAGTAGTAAAGATGGAGTGGAGTAAGAAAGAACCATGGATATCATTTTAAAGCTGAAAGAAGAATTAAAGGTTGAAAAATGGCAGGTGGAGGCGGCAGTCTCGCTGATTGATGAGGGTAATACGATTCCCTTTATCGCCCGTTACCGTAAGGAGGCAACAGGATCTTTGAACGACGAGGTGCTGCGGGATCTCCATGAGCGGCTCACTTATCTGCGCAATCTGGAGGAGAAGAAGCAACAGGTCTTAAGCAGTATAGAGGAGCAGGGCAAGCTTACCGACGAGCTTCGCGCCCGGATCGAGGAAGCCCAGACTATGGTGGTGGTGGAGGATCTCTACAGACCTTACAGGCCGAAGCGCAAGACCCGCGCCAGTGTGGCGAAGGAGAAGGGCTTGGAGCCTCTGGCAGAGTTCATTCTGGCCCAGGAGACCACAGGGCCTATCGAGACGGAGGCGGAAAAGTATATCCACGAGGATGAGGATCCTGCCAAGGCGGTTAAGACGGCGGAGGAAGCGGTGCAGGGAGCGAAGGATATCATTGCGGAGCGGATTTCCGATGAGGCGGATTACCGCATCTATATCCGGGATATCACGATGAAAGAGGGAAAACTGGTAAGCGCCGCCAAGGATGAGAAGGCTGAGAGCGTCTATGAGATGTATTATCAGTATGAGGAGCCTCTTGGAAAAGTGGCGGGGCATCGTGTGCTTGCCATCAACCGGGGAGAGAAAGAAAAGTTCCTGACAGTGAAGGTGGAGGCGCCCACAGAGCGCGTCCTACAATTCCTTCGGACAAAGACGATTATAAATGACAACAGTGTCACATCCCCGATTCTGGAGGAAGTGATCGCCGACAGCTATGACAGATTGATCGCACCGGCCATTGAGCGGGAGATCCGCAACGATCTCACCGAAAAGGCGGAGGATGGCGCTATTTCCGTATTTGGTAAAAATCTGGAACAGCTTCTTTTGCAGCCGCCCATCCGTGGCAAGGTGGTTCTTGGCTGGGATCCGGCTTTCCGCACCGGCTGTAAGCTGGCGGTGGTGGATGAGACGGGCAAGGTTCTGGACACGAAGGTGATCTATCCCACAGCGCCCCAGAATAAGGTGGAGCAGTCTAAGGCAGAGCTGAAGAAGCTGATCAAAAAATATAATGTATCTCTGATCTCCGTGGGAAACGGTACGGCGTCCCGGGAGTCCGAGCAGGTGATCGTGGAACTGATCAAAGAGCTGGATGTGCCGGTGCAGTATGTGATCGTCAACGAGGCGGGCGCCTCCGTCTACTCGGCGAGCAAGCTAGCCACGGAGGAGTTCCCGAATTTCGATGTGGGGCAGAGAAGTGCAGCGTCTATTGCCAGAAGGCTGCAGGATCCGCTGGCGGAGCTTGTGAAGATCGATCCCAAGTCTATCGGCGTTGGACAGTATCAGCATGATATGGATCAGAAGAAGCTGAGCGAGGCGCTTGGCGGTGTGGTGGAGGACAGTGTGAACCGGGTGGGAGTGGATCTGAATACGGCTTCCGCATCCCTTTTGGAATATGTCTCCGGCGTGACCAAGGTAATCGCCCGTAATATCGTGGAATACCGGGAGACGAACGGGCGCTTCCGCAATCGGCAGCAGCTTTTGAAGGTGGCCAAGCTTGGGCCCAAGGCATTCGAGCAGTGCGCGGGCTTCCTGCGCATCGCGGACGGGGATAATCCGCTGGATGCCACCAGCGTGCATCCGGAATCCTACGAGGCGGCGAAGCACCTTATGGAGAAGCTGAACCTGACTATGGAGGATGTGAAGGAGGCCCAGAAAAAGACGGCGGCGCAGAAGCAGAAGGCGGCCCCGGCTAAGGAGAAGAAGCCTCGTCAGAAAAAGATCGTGATCCGCAACACAGACACCGCTATGGGTAAGGCGCTGGCGGCGGCTATGGGCGGTATGGACGGTCTGGG
>CAMWMO010000028.1 GCA_947175305.1 uncultured Lachnospiraceae bacterium | reverse complement strand
TTGGCGCCGATCGTATCCAGCCTTAAGTCTGTGCAGGTCATCCTGCGCTACTGGTGGAAAAAATATAACAGGCTTCCCGATGCCGTGGTCATTGAGGGACCGCTTGCGGGCGGGCATCTGGGCTTTCATAAGGAACAGCTTCAGGATATAGAGGGTCTGCACTATGACGATGAGGTGCGGGCGATCATTGATCAAGTGAACGAGGTGGCAACGGGGCACGATACGAATATTCCCGTTGTTATGGCGGGCGGTGTTTACACTCGTGAAGATATGGAGCATTATCTGGAAATGGGTGCATCAGGTGTGCAGATGGCGACCCGTTTTGTCACGACCTACGAGTGTGACGCGGATGAAGCCTATAAGCAGAGTTATATTGATGCGAAGAAGGAGGATATCGTGATTGTCCAGAGTCCTGTAGGAATGCCCGGACGAGCGATCTTAAATCCTTTTATGAGACGGGCAAAGGAGGGGCAGATTCCCCACGAAAAATGCCATCTCTGCATCAGCACCTGTAAGGTGACGGATACACCCTACTGTATCACGGACGCTCTCATCAATGCGGTGAAGGGTAAGGTGAATGATGCGTTGCTTTTTTGTGGTGCGAATGCTTATCGGGCAACGCATCTGGAGCACGTAAGAGATATCATGGAAGAAATGGGTGGTGGGAGTAAATGAAAACAAGAATCATAGGAACGGGAAGCTGTCTGCCGGAGACAGTGGTGACAAATGACGATTTATCTAAGATCATGGACACATCCGATGAGTGGATCAGCAGCAGAACCGGTATCAGGGCCAGACACCTTGTGAAGGAGGAAACTACTTCGAGCATGTCGATAGAGGCGGCAAAACGCGCTATGGAGAATGCCGGTGTAACTGCGGATGAAATCGATCTGATCATTTTGGGTACGGTGTCTCCTGATTATGTGACCCCCGCCTGTGCCTGTGAAGTGCAGGCGGCCATCGGGGCGAAGAATGCAGTTGCATTTGACATCAATGCAGCGTGCTCCGGCTTTATGTTTGCTTTAAATATCACGAATGCATACATACAGGCAGGACTTTATCGCACGGCTTTGATTCTGGGGGCGGAGACTCTTTCTAAGATCATAGACTGGAAGGATAGAGGTACCTGTGTGCTTTTTGGAGACGGCGCCGGAGCGGCGGTGGTGCGAGGTGATGAGAAATACGGCATGCTTTCCTTTGACCAGGGCAGCGATGGGGTAAAAGGAGATGTGCTCGCCTGTCTGAACCGTACGAACAATAATCCGTTGGTGGAGACGGATCCGATGCTTTCCTATGTTCATATGGATGGACAGGAGGTTTATAAGTTTGCCGTGACAACAGTGCCGGCTTCCCTGCAGAAAACCATTGAGGCGGCGGGTCTTACGGCGGAGGATATCGACTATTTCGCTCTGCATCAGGCGAATATCCGAATCATACAGTCGGTGTCAAAGCGGCTGCATATTTCAGAAGAGAAGTTCCCGATCAGTCTGGATCATTGTGGAAATATTTCGGCGGCCAGTGTGCCGATCCTGTTAGATGAGATGAATCGGAAAGGCCTCCTGCAGCCCGGCATGAAAATCGCGATGAGCGGTTTCGGCGGCGGGCTGACCTGGGCCTCTGCGGTGTTAGAATGGTAGATTGCTTAGTTGGCTTTTAGTCTTAATGCCAGAGAAGCAATCTCTCCTAAGATTTCTTTACAAGAGTTCATATTCTCCACGGAGGTCTCCGAGGTGCGCAGGCCTTCGGTGGAGGATGCAGCTACTTCCTCGCTGGTGGCGGAGAGCTGCGTTATATTTTCCGAGATCGTCTCGGTGGAAGTGAGGATGGCGTTTACGCTCTCCTCTGTTTTTTTCACGTTGGAAGACAGTTCGGACATTTCCTGATAAATATTATCAAAACGTCCGCGCATATTCTCAATCATTTCGTTTTGCGTGCGCACAGAAGCGGCGGATTTCTCGATGCTGTCATTGGCTGACTGTGCTCCCGCATTCAAGTCGTTGATGATGGCAGTAATATTGTTGGAAGCGTTTTTAGTCTGCTCAGAGAGTTCCCGGATCTCGTCAGCCACTACAGCAAAGCCTTTACCGGCTTCTCCGGCTCTTGCTGCTTCTATGGATGCGTTCAGGGCAAGAAGATTGGTCTGCCCGGCAATATTCAGAATCGTGCCGATAAACTCCTGCACATTATTGACCTGACTAGTCAGCTGTGAGATCACCTGAACAGTAGCATCGCTGGCACTAGAAACGTTTTCTGCCTGTTCTTTTAATTTTTGAATTTCGGCAGATCCCTCGGTGATCGTCTGCATGGTTCTATCAGAGGAGTCCAGCATAGAGCGGATCTCACTCTCTGCCGTGTCAGAGGCTCCGCGGATCTCCACGCACATGGAAGCCTGTGCCTGAATAGATTCGGCGGTACTTTCAGTGCTGTCCGCAATATTTCCCATAGCAAAATTACAAGTATCTACATTTTGTTTTAATTCCTCCACCATCCTCATGGCTTCTTCAAAGTTTTTAGCGATATCATCAGCCACCTGCGCCATAGTCTGGTTCATTTCTTCCTGCGCTTTTGCGGCCGCCATAATGGATGCTTGATTTTCTTCGTTAAAACGAAGACGCAGTTGAGTCACTGTGATGGAAGCAATGGCAACTAACAGCAGGGAAAAAACTTCTATAATGGATTGGTTCATGTAGGAGCCATCGCTGCTACGATAGATTACAATGCGCAGCAGATTGGCAATGATGGCCACGACATTTGCCAAAACCACCAACCTCATATTCATAAAAGCCATGGAGGTAATGATCAGGGCAAATACATATGTAAATACGCCGGAGTTACTGTTTAACAGGACAATCGTTACATAGGCAACGGCACAGGAGGTCATCATGGTTACGGCGCCGGATTTGGTTTCTCTGCCTTTGATAAGAGCAAAGATGCTGAGAAGAATAGCAACAATGGTGAAACCGATCTGTACCCATATCCTTAGATTGCCTCCGCCTGACAGGACAGCCAGGATAAACGTGATCAAAAAGTACCCCAGTATGATCATAACAACCGGAAAAATTTTAGCATTGGCAGTTCTATATTGCTCTTTAGTCATGAAAAAGTACCTCCCTTACTGAAGATCAAAAAATAATAATAGACACGGGTCATCAGACTCGTGCCTATTATATCATTTTTTAGGAAATTATACAATAAAATGGAGAAATAAAAACCACGCTTTAGATATATTTGCCAAAGCTATTCTTCAACTCTGATTCGGTCGATCAGGCTCTCTTTTTCCATTTTTCTGCTGATCATGCGCGAGATGAGGAGCTGCCCACCAAGCAGAATCAGCGCAAGGCCGATGGATTCCCACAGCGGATAGTGGTAGCGGCTGATGCTCATAAAGTGTGACTTTTTGGCCCAGAGGAAGAGCAAGTAACCGGACAGATTGCCAAGCGTCAGGCTGATAATGAGTGTGCCTGTGGTAAAGACTAACCCTTCTCCCGATAGCATTTTGACAAGCTGTCTGTCGGAAAGGCCGATGGCCTGCAGGATGCCAAGCTCCTTCTTTCTGGTGACGATGCTGGTGATCATGGTATTGATCAGGTTGATAAAGCTGATCACGGCGATCAACGCCAGAAGCAGATAGACCGGATAGACGGTAAGGCTCACCTGAGAGCGTCCGATCCGCATTTCCACATCCATGGAAAAGAGGGTAAAATACTCGTTTTCTGCTACAATGTCTGTCAGCGCTTCCTTTACGTTGTCATACTGCGCTTCTTTTACATACAAATAGATATTCGTGGTCGGGTCGTAAACAAGCCCCAGCTCGTTCCATGTGTCCTCCGTCATGATCAGAAGCGGATAATCGCTGTCGGGAGATGTCAGGGCAGTGATCGTTATTGTGAAGGGGATTTCCCTGTCGCCGTCATGTAGCGTCAGCGGGATGACATCGCCAATGGAAAGGCCATACTGCTCAAAGGAGTAAACGTGTGTACAGATCACCTCGTGGTTGGCGGTCATGCGGTCGTAGTCTATGGTACCCTGCTCCAGATTGGCGTTTAATTCCGGGATATCATCTTTGGTAAAGTAGGAGAGCGGCAGACGGTTTTCATAGTCCTCATACATGACGGACTCGATCTCCGTGGAGGAGAGGATTTTTCCGTGATCGCGCTCTATGGCTTCCACGCCTTCTATGGAAGCCAACTGTGCAAGGAAGGCGTCATTAAAATAATCTTCCTGTACGAGACTGTCCAGATTGTTTTCCGTATATTCTGTGTCATGCCGGGAATAGTCCAGGGAGATGCGGAAATCTCCCTTCGCAATATTGCGTCTTGCCATATCCTCTGCGCTGACGCTGCTCAAAACGGCCGATACACAGATGAAGAGTACGCAGCTTAGCCCCATGGTGAGGATGGTGACAGCAGTGCGCTTCTTGTTGCGCATCAGGTTGGCAAAAGTCAGGGTAGTTACTTTTATCTGTCTGTGCCCTTTTCGACTTTTCCTGTCCGTTGAGTTTTCCTGATACCGAATGGCTTCCACCGGAGAAATCCGCTTTGCCATGTGGATGGGTTTCAGCAGGGAAAGACAGACGGTGAGCGCTACCGCTGCAGCCACGGTAAACAGTGCGGGCAGCGAAAACATATGAATCTGCCCGAAGAGAGCATCCGCCGCATCGCGGGAAGTGGAAGTCAAAGCGGTAGCATAGTAGGCGTATAGGACTAGCGGGAAGAGAAAGCGGGGTAAAAGAAACCCGATCAAAAGTCCCGCCGGAATCGCAAAAGCGGATACGACGGCACCCTGGCAGAGAAACAATCCGGCGATCTGGCGTCCAGAGGCTCCGAGCGCTCTCAGTTTTCCAATTTCCTGTACGTCCGTGATCACGCCTACATAGTAAATACTGTAGATCACTAGAGCGGAAAAGAGGATCACGACCAGACAGATAAAGCCTGCGATCATCATGATCTCTGTGCCCGGATCCGTCATCGTGAAGAGGTATTGTTTGTTGAGAATTATATTTTCTTCACTTAGTCCGACATCGGCAGCGGCAGCGTTTATCCGCTCCTCCATTTCGTCGTACGTGAGGTCTTCTTCGCCATAGACGCGCAGATAGACCGAGAGGTCAGGTTGATAAAGGCCGTCTTCTTCGTATTGGGAAAGAAGGGCTTTTGAGACGTGGGCGGACCACATTATGCGGCTGTCGTCCAGCTCTTCGGCAATCTCCACATCGGGGAACAGACCGCTGATGGTGAACTCTTTGGTCTGAATCTCTCCCTTGCCGTTTACCCGGAAAGAGAGTGTTACCTTGCCGCCGATAATCGGCTCTGCACCAACACGTCTGAAAAAAGCGGGGGAGGAAAGGATTTCGTCCTCCGTTTCGGGATAGTGGCCCGACTCAATCTGCAACGCCGCGAGACCATCTTCCCCATCTGGATAACGATCGTCCCGGACGCTTTCCTGATAGATGAGAGCGCCGTTCATTTTCCCGTTTTCAATATCTGCAAATATTTCGGTGGTGCCCATAGCCTGCACCTGGATATGGCGGAACAGGACAGCAGACTGATCGGGAGTGAGGCCGTCAAATATCGCATGATAATCTGATTCCGAGGCCATCTGCCGGTTCATGTCAAACATGGCGACGCTGACAGTGGCGATGCCCATAAGCAGCATGGTGGTGAGCAGGATGGCGATGCCTGTGAGCAGAGTACGGCTCTTATGGTATCGTAGTCTCTGTAATGCAAGATTGAAGACAGTGTTAGTTTTCTGCATGGTCTTCCACCTCCTCTGCAGTGTTATGCCGCGAAGATGCTGCGTCGTCAAAAGAAATGTGCCCGTCCGTCAACATGATCGTTCGATCCGCCATCTGTGCAATTTCCTCGTTGTGGGTGATGACTATCAGCGTCTGACCATACTTTTTCGCGGAGGTTTTTAAAAGTGCCATTACTTCATCGCCGGTCTTTGCATCCAGATTACCGGTGGGTTCATCCGCCAGAATGAGGGAGGGCTTGGCGGCAATGGCTCTGGCAATGGCGCAGCGCTGCTGTTGGCCGCCGGAGAGGGTGTTAGGAAGACTGTGCTTCTTTTCCGTGAGGCCAAGCGTCCCGATAATATCCTCAATGAAAGATTCATCCAGAGGCTTGCCGTCCAGCCCCAGGGGAAGGACGATATTCTCCCATACATTTAAGGAGGGGATCAGGTTGTAGGCCTGAAAGATAAAGCCAATCTTGCGGCGGCGGATTTTGGAGAGACTGTCGGCTTTCAGGGAAGCGATGTTTTGCCCGTCGAGAAAAACCTTGCCGGAGGTGGGATTGTCCAGTGCGCCCAGCATATGCAGCAGAGTGGATTTACCACTGCCGGACTTGCCGACGATGGTGATAAATTCTCCCTGTCGGATCACTAAGTTTATGTGGTCTACAGCCTTGACAAGATTGTCTCCTGCGCCGTAGTATTTGCAGAGTTCCTCTGTCTTCAAAATGATATCAGAATTGTTTTTCATGAATTGATTCCTGCCTTTCTGAACATGTATTTAAGTATAGCATATGTCGGGAATCTTACAGGAAGCTTACAGATGGAAAAATTTCTTTTGTAATATGGGTTTTTGATTTATTATTAAGGGAGGGAAATAATACTGCGAGGAGAAGACGAATGTGGCGAGATGATGATGATCGGATCATGGATATTTTAGATATCATTGAAACTGAAAATAAAGAGATCGTTCCGGCAGTTTGTCCGATTTGTGGGGAAAGAGAAGGGCACCTATATTTTCACAGATTCAAGGAGGGACATGAGGCAGGGGGTATGTGGATGTGGTGCAGTGCGTGCCATCATAGCACACACGCCAGAGGTAAAGTGCCTGAATGGTGGATAAATTTAGGTGAAATTAGTTTTGAAAAGCTGGCAGCGCTTCCTGATTATTTAGAGAAAAACAAGAATCGTATTGATCAATGGGTTAACAAATTGGATAAGATCAAGACATATAAGATACTTAAGGATGAGGAAATGCTGCAGCTACGTGCATCATATATAGAAATCGGAAAACTGGTACAAGAATACGGATATGGTGAATATAGTGATATTTTAAAAATTCTCATGGGACAAGTAAATTGTATTGATTCGAATGAGAATGAGGGAGAAAAATTACAATATCTCATAGATAGTTATACGAGGCGGATTCAAGGAAAAGGGGGATTAATTGACTTTGTCAGATATAATAAAAATAGTGAAGTGTATAATACTTTGAATGAGAAGTTAGGGGGAGAATTAGAGAAGGTGTGGGGGATTTTGAAGGGTTATTTGTAATCCGGATGGTAGTATTTTTTGTGCTGTGATAATGGTTTGAATGGGGATTTAATAAATGATCAACGATAGTGAGTGGTTTATGAAGTATCAGAAGTTGTCTGATGATGAAAAAGAGATATATAAGGAGTATGTGTTAGGTGCAGAAGAAAAAGCAATAGTTCTTGACTATGAAAGATTTATAGAGGCAATCGAATTATTGGCTTCAGAGCCAGACGATTTACTGATAAAATATAACAAAATGTTAAATATAGCAGATGAGGTGGCATTAACATTTGACAATGAAGGAGTTTATATTGCTCATCATCTGAAAAGTGAAAATTACATTAGTGAAGAGGTTTATAATTTGGTAATACAAATTGATAAACAGTTGGAATTGTTGAGTAATGAACATAATGAAAAGAATTGGACGATACAAGCAATGAAAACCGATCAGAGGTGGATAAAAGCGAGAGCATTGGCAAATGAAGTCACAACTAAAACCGGATGTTGAAGTAATATTTGAATTTGTTGGGGATAGAAAAAGAAAATTATTTGAAGGTTATCGACCGGCACATTTAATTGGTGAAAATTATTTAACGACTGGGATGCATAGCTATTATAATTTGGAAGATGGTTCTGATAAAGAGCTCAGGGGAACAATTACATTTATTTCCCCAGAGGCTTATCCGGCAAGTTTGCGAGTAGGAGAAAAAATAGAAATGTATGAAGGCAGAACTAAGGTGGGATATGCAACGATAACAAATATATTTAACCCGATATTAACTAAAAATGAAGAATAGTTTTGCAGGAACAAGGAGAGCACAAATGGAAGTAAATTTGTTAAGAGCAACTATAGATGACGCAAAAGAATTGCACACAATGCAGGTAGAAGCATTCAGTGAACTTTTGGAAAAATATCAGGACTTTGATACAAGCCCGGCAAGTGAAAATGCGGACAGAGTAGAAGCGCGACTAAGGCAGGAATTTACATATTATTATTTTATCTGTGTCGGATCGCAAAAAGCAGGAGCCATTCGTATTATTGATAAAAAGGAACCCGGGAAAAACAAGAGGATTTCTCCCATATTTGTATTGCCGGAATTTCAGGGATATGGTATTGCGCAAAAGGCGATTCGGTTGTGTGAAGAAATACATGGGAACAAAAATTGGGAGCTGGATACTATTTTGCAGGAACCAAAAAATTGTCATCTATATGAGAAGATGGGATATCGACAGACAGGTAAAACAGAAGTCATAAATGAGCGGCTTACGTTGGTGTTTTATGAGAAAAAAGAGTAATAAAATGTAAGAATGTACAATTATGCTATTCTTAAATAGAGAGATTGCTGGATATAATTCTTGTTTTGCATCTAAAGGATGTAAACAACGTGGTGAGTACAATGGTTTATGGGATTGGGGAAAGCGAATATGTTCAAAGTTTTAGATAAATTGCGTGTGTCAGATATGTACAGTATTTTGGTCGAAGGAGACACGTCACTTCTTGCACATAAATCATATATTTAGTAAAATTATTGAAGTATTTTGTAAAACTGTGATAATAGAAAATTTGTACAATACCATATCTTGTATTTTATAGATTACAATATGTTTTGAGAATCTATATCTTGTAGCCACACTTTAGGCTAACGGAATTACGACCATAATTTTTCTACAAAAAAACAACTGAG
>CAMWMO010000027.1 GCA_947175305.1 uncultured Lachnospiraceae bacterium | reverse complement strand
CTATTATTATACGGCCTATAACAACCATCAGATCACCGGTGTCGATATGCATAGGGAAAATCTGGACGGGGATAAGCTGGTGCGCTATGAGGCTATAGAGGAAGAGCAGATCAGGATACAGAATGCGTAAGAGATTTGGGAAGGTGGTCAGTCTGGTGTGAGCGGGACGTGGCCACCTTTTTTTAATATAAATTTTATCATTATGTTGACAACCTAACAATCGTTAGGTATAATGCTATCTAACGATTGTTAGGGAGAGAGTACAAGAATGAATGAGACAAAACAAAAAATATTAAATGTTGCATTAGATTTATTCTCTCAAAATGGCTTTTCTTCGGTTTCTATTAGAGATATTTGCAAGGTTGTAGACATCAAGGAAAGTTCCATCTATTATCATTTCAAAAATAAGCAGGCTATTTTAGATGAACTATTACAATATTTCGAAATGATGGCATCCGATTTGATGTTCCAGTTGGAACAGGCATTAACGACTACTCAGAAAACTATTGAGGGAGATTTCTTCGAGAAGACCTGCGATTGTTTTTTAGAGAAGTATCTAATGGATGAGTATTGTAATAAAATTATGAGATTACTTTCGATTGAGCATTTCAGTAATAATGAGATACAAAAAATATATGATGAGTGGATGTTTGATAAACCACTAAATTTTCAAACAAAGGTATTCTCCTTGTTGATGACAATAGGAATTGTTAAGCCGGCGGATAGCAGGTATTTAGCTATAAAGTTTTATTCGCCGATTTTTTTATGTATGCAGCGATGGCTTTTCCGGGGGACATTAACAGATGAATGTAAAAAAACCTTTCGAGAAAATGTGTATAAGCATATAAGAAATTTTTTTAATGAAATGGAGGATAAATAGTATGGCTAATATATTGATTGTCGGCGCAAATCAAGGAATTGGTTATTATCTTGTAGAAAGATTACTGGAATTAGGAAATACGGTAACGGTATTAGATATTCGGATTGGCGCTATTGAGATATTAAAAGAAAAGTACCCAAAGACAGTCCTGCCAATCATTGCAGATGCACGGGATCTATTCGGCATTGAGAATGGTGTGCATCAAGCGATTGAACAATTTGGAGATATTGATATTGCGATACACAATGCTTGTTTGTGCACCTTTGCAAGTGAGCATGACACTGGCTATGAAATATATCAAGATGTAATGGACGTAAATTATTTTGGAGCATTGAGATTAACGAAGACAGTTCTTCCACATATGCAGAAGGCAAAAAGGGGACGTATTATATTTACAAGTTCAGGTGTCGGTATTACCGGCTTTTTAAATATTTCTCCATATGCTGCTTCAAAAGGAGCAATAGAATCTTTGGCAAAATGTATGCAAATAGAAAATGAAGAATATGGAATTTCTTTTCATTTATTTCATCCGCCTTTGACAAATACAAAATCAGCGTCAGGTATTTCAGTTCCGAAAGAATTTAAGGCAGAAGCAAAAAAAGTTGGTTATGGGTTAGCTGACCATATATGGTCAAAAAAGTTTGTGATCTGTCACTCCGTGAATCAGGAAGTACAAATAAAACTTTCTTATCGGCATCCTCTTTACATAGGAAAAATGATGACCAAAGCAACTAAAAGGTCACTTAATATCCAAAAAGGTTAAGAAATACGGGAACTATGCCGAAATAAAGGGTGAATGTATAAAAGCATTCGCCCTTTTTGTGTTAATATCATAAAAGGATACTACATTTTGTATGAGGACTGTTTATTTATGAAAATTACGTTTGACCACAGTAATGTAAACCAAAATGTAGACAGGGCGACAACTACATATCGGGACACCCGGACGACGAGGACAGAGCGTACGGGTGATTACGCATTAGACATTTCTGGCACAGTTATGGATAACAACGCTTACGGAGGTCACGGAAAGACCGCAGAAGAAGTTATGCAGGATGCGGCGGCTATTGATGTGGCCACGCAGACAGACTATATGACAGTAATGTCTAATACTATGTCCGGGGAAGATTTTTCCCGCTTACAGCAGGAAGGATATCATCCCGGCGATATGGAAATTGAGCATGTTGTCACCATTGTCGATAAGATCAAAGCAGAGCTCGTGAAGGGCGGTACGGAGGTAGTGGGTTACACCGACGATCTGGATATGGATACTCTGACGCAGATTACGGGGAGCGAGGCTTTTGCCGGGGAGTTGGCAAAACAGTTTCAGCAGCATGATATTCCGCTCACCGAAGAAAACGTAGCGGCAGCTAAAGAAGCCTTTGAGAGAGCGATGCGGCTGGAAGAGCCCGGACAAGGTACCGTGAAGTATATGGTGGAGAATCAGATGGAGCCCACCATAGACAATCTCTATATGGCGGGACACAGCGCTGCTTCAGACAGCACCAAACAGGGCCACGGCTATTATGCCGCAGACAATACGGGTTATTACGCGAAGAAAGCGGAAGACTATAACTGGGAACAGCTTCGCCCGCAGATCGAGCGTGTGCTGGAGGAAGCCGGTCTCGAGAACAGCGAGGAGAACGTGCAGAGCGCACAGTGGCTGATCAGCGTAGGTGTGCCGTTGACAGCGGACACGATGAGCGCACTTCATGCGATAGAACAGATGGAGCAGCCCCTGGACAGAACGAAAATTCTGTCCGCAGTGGCGGCGGCGATCTCCGACGGAAAGAAAGCGGGAGACGCAAATCTGGCTGACAACAGAAGCGAGCGGGAGCGCGCGGCTGACTATGTGGAAGCCTATGGACGGATCAGCGATGAGGCCGTGGACCGTGTGGCGGCCGAGGGCAAAGCAGTAAATCTGCGGAATCTGACAAGAGAGCAGGAAAAGATAGAGCAGGGCGATGTGATGCCGGACACACCGGCAGCCATCACAGAGAGGCGTCAGCTGGAAGAAATCCGACTGATGATGACCATCGAGGCGAACCGAAAGCTCATAGCCAGTGGTTATTCCATAGATACCACAGAATTAGAGGCTCTGGTGGAGAAGCTGAAGCAGCTGGAGCAGGAGCAGAATCAAAGACTTTTCGGAGAAGCCGATGCAGCAGCGGCAGCCGAAAAAGCGGCCCTCTATGCGGAAGTGCAGCAAAAAACGGCGGAGATTCCTTATTTGCCGGCGGCAGTGCTTGGACGCTATGTGGATGGGGCGGATGAGTTTACTCTTGATGGTGTACACACAAACGGCACAGCCCTGAAGAATGCTTACGAAGCGGCAAGAGAGTCCTATGAGACGTTGATGACAGCGCCCAGAGCAGATATGGGAGATTCCATTCGCAAGGCATTTCGCAATGTAGATGATATCCTGAAGGATATGGGTCTTGAGACAAATGAGGAAAACCGTAAGGCGGTGCGGATCCTGGGTTATAACAGCATGGATATCACCCACGACAATATGGATGCAGTGAAGAAATATGATATGGAATTGCAGCAGACCATTCGTCGGATGACCCCGGCGGCGGCTCTGCAGACGATCCGGGACGGCAAGAACCCGCTTACCATGTCGATTGCTGAGCTGAATCAATATCTGGATGAGAGCGGTGTAGCCAGAGAGGCGAGAGAAGAGAAATTCAGTAAATTTTTATACAAGTTGGAAAAAAGCCATGCGGTCAGCGAGCAGGAGAGAGAGGCTTACATCGGGATTTACCGCATGTTCCGGCAGTTAGAAAAGACGGACGATGCGGCGGTTGGAAGTCTCTTGAAGGAAGGAGCGGAAATCTCCTTTAGAAATCTTCTGACAGCCATGCGCAGCACAAAGAAGCAGGGCATGGATTATCAGGTGGATGACGACTTTAACGGCGTGGATGCTGTGGCGAAGAATAAATCCATTACCGATCAGATCTTAAGCGGTTTCCCGGGGCTGGGACAAGAGAGCGCTCAGCCGGGAGAAGATGGTGGGGAGCAAAGCCGGCAGGGAACGGAACAGTCGGAGAGCTATTACCATATGCTTGCCGGAGAGATTGCGGATACACTGGAGCCGGAGACTTTAGCGAAAGTGGCGCCGGAAGCGGAAATGTCCATGGAAGAGTTTGCGGATGCTTTGCGGCAGCAGGAGGTGGATGCTTCCTTAGAGCAGGCTTATGGACAGGAACAGCTGCAATCTTATCGCGGTCTGGAGAATGTGGAGGAGGCCGTAGTACAGGAGCTTGTAGCGTATCGACAGCCGGTGACGGGAAATAATCTGGAAGCGGCGGCGGCTCTTAGGAAAAAACCCGGCGCTCTGTATCGGAAACTCAGAGAGTTAGAGGACGGCGCGGGAAGCTCGGTGGCAGACGAGCGGTCCCGTGGTTTGATAGAGAAGCTGACAGACAGGGAAAGCACTCAGGAAGCCTACAGGGAAATGCAGGAGACCTTTACGGAGATTCTGGATGAGGCGCTGGATACACCGGAGGATTATCTGGATCTGAAAACCCTGCAGAGCTGTAAAAAACAGCTGGCACTGGCGGGCAGTCTGGCACAGGAGGAGAACTATCAGATTCCTGTGGAGATCAACGGCGAGTTGACGGCGATCAATCTGAAGGTTCTGCACGGTGGTGAAGCGGGTAAAGTGAGTGTCACCACACAGACAGAGGAGTATGGACAGATCACAGCGAGATTTTCTCTCAGAGAACGGACCGTATCCGGCTATATTGTCTGCGACAGCAAAGAGGGCACGGAGTGGCTGCAGGGCAGACAGGAGGCGTTTCAGAAGGCGCTGGCTGTTGCTGGAGAAAATGGACAGACAAGAGAAGTCGGCAGTGTGGCGGTTCTGTATAGCCGGGAAATCGGCGGCGAGGACTATGCTGATTATGAACCGGAGGGTGAAGGCGGACAGCAGACAGCGGATCTGTATCACATAGCCAAGGCGTTTATTACAGCTTTGACAGCATAATAAGGAGGAAAAGAATATGAAAATCAGTTATAATGCGGCGGCAATGCGCGCAAGCAATGCTTTAAATGCATCGGATTCGAAGGTGTCCAAATCTCTGATGCGTCTCTCTTCCGGTCTTAAGGTGACGACATCCAAGGATAATCCTTCGGGTTACGCCATTGGCCAGAGAATGAACACCCAGATCACAGGAATTGGCACGGCGACGCAGAGTTCTAATAACGGAATTTCGATCATTGAGACGGCGGACGGTGCGCTGACAGAAGTACATGAGATGCTGCAGAGAATGAATGAGCTGGCAGTTAAGGGCGAGACCGGAACTCTTACCACCGGGGATCGCATGACGCTTGAGCAGGAGGTGAAGCAGCTTAAGGCTGAGATCACCAGAATCTCTACCGATACACAGTTTAACGGCCAGACACTTCTGGATGGTACTTTTGATTTGCGGGGCTATACCAACAATCATAAGGTGAAGGCGGATTACTATTCGGATGAGGTCATTCCGAAAATTTATTCAATCAGCGCATTGTCTGTTGCTTATGGTCCCGATGGCAAGATTGATAAGGATGCTACCGCCATAACTTTAGGTCCTGAATTCCCGCCAGGGGTGGAGATTTCCGAGACGACGAAGAACAAAATCACATTAAAGGGGCCGTTGGATTTTGAGATGACCTTGGAAATTAATGAGGAGATTGAAAGACAACCTACTTACCTCCAGGTTACATGGACTTTGGATGCAGATGGTAACTGGGATGAGGCGGCCGTAAAGCAGTCTATTGAAGAGGGAATCCAACAGGCATTTCAGAATGGCACAGCGGCTGATATGCCGGCAGATGCAGAGGTAACTGTATGGGTAGACGACAACGGTCCTTACTCTATGTTGTATTGGCGTATCACAAGTCAAAGTGACCCTGATACCGTATTTTATGAGTCGTCCATGAGCAATTATGATTATGTAGTAGGTAATACCACTGATTTGTCACGCTCGGAAACCATAGGATTTTACGGGAATTATACGAACGAGATAGAATCTCTGACCATCGACGCCACCGGCATCGGCACCATGGATATCCAGACAGGACCGAATGAAGGCCAGCAGCTTGCAGTCCGTATTCCCACGATCTCTTTAAATCGGATGGGGCTTGAGGATACGAAGATGACAACGATAGAAGAGTGTGCCGAGGCGAATAAGGCGATCAAGGGTGCGATTCTCTATGTATCGGATGCGAGAAGCAGACTGGGCGCATATCAGAACCGTCTGGAGCACACAGTCAACAATCTGGCAGTATCCAACGAGAATATGACAGCATCTTATTCCCGTATCATGGATGTGGATATGGCGGAGGAGATGACCAACTACACGACGGAGCAGGTAATATCTCAAGCAGCAGTTTCCATACTTGCACAGGCGAACGAGAGACCTTCTCAGGTGCTGCAGCTCTTACAGTGATGTAGAATAGATATAGACCGGTGGTGTGGGACTGATGCTTACATGTCCCGGAATGGAGAGTAAAATATGACCAAGGAATTAAAGCAGGAGTATACCCTACGCATTACACAGGCGAATAAAACGCAGCTGATCACTATTTTATATGAGATGACGCTGCTCTATATTGACGAGGCGAAGGATGCCTTGGACGCGGGAAATAGAGATGATTTCAAGAACGCGATTCGCAGAATCCAGGGGTGTATGTGCGAGTTGATGGATTCTCTGCATCTGGAGTATGAGGTGGCGCAAAATCTGTTACAGATTTATCTCTTTATCAACAGAGAGGTGGCAAAGGCAGCGTTATATAATAGCTCCGAGAATCTGGAGCATATCCGTCCTATGGTAGAGAAGTTGGCAGCGGCCTACAAGCAGATTGAGGGGCAGGATCAGACAGGGCCTGTCATGGGAAATACTCAGACCGTGTATGCAGGGCTTACTTACGGCAGGGAGAATCTCATGGAAAATATTACGGATCCCGGCGCAAACAGGGGATTCTGCGTATAAGCGATTGAGTGCAGGCACTCAATCAAGAGAATGCGTTGCATTCTCCGATAAAAGTAGATTATGAAAGCGTCAGAGGGCGGTACGCCTCGGCGAGTTCTTGATCGGGCAGCGGATCGGTTTCCGCTGCCTTTTGTAATAGATATTTATAGCGTTTCATAACAGCATTCAGCTCGAAAATATAGCAGTCGATCAGATCGGGATCTGTCGCATTGTCAAATCCCGAGTAAGCATTTTCCAGGGCATGTCTTGCCAGAATCAGTTCTTCCCGAAGCGTCATTTTGTGCCCGTCCACGATTACATCATCATCCGTCGGAATACAGGGACTTTGTTTAAAAATGATTTTCATACTGCCATTACCCAGCCTTTCTGTTTTTTTATCAATTCATCAATCCTAAGTAGGAGCACGCTCCATATATTACCAGTTTAGGTAAAAATTTCCGTAAATATTCATGTAATATTAAAGAGCCTGTTCACATACCTTGTAGAGAGACAAGATATAGTGAGGCAGAATATATGGGAAATATGGGCGGAGCGGCAATGATATTAGTGGTGTGTCTGATCGTACTGGCGATCGGCGCAATGGGCCGGAAGGTAGAGTGGCTGGTTAATTTTGTCCTTCGGGCAGTGATGGGTACGGTGGGAATATATGCCTTTAATCACCTGCTGGCGGCCAGACAGATGCAGGTGGCTGTCGGGATCAATCCGCTGACGATTTTGACATCCGGAATCCTCGGATTTCCGGGACTTGCAGTACTTTATGGCATTCATTTTTTTAAAATTTTGTGAGTAATTCACAAAAAGCTTTTTTTTACAAAAGACCTATAGACAAGCGTTTTATTTGTGTTATAATTCAATTCACAACTCAAGAAATTCTATGTGGATTCTGTTCCACGCCTTACGCCTTACGGCATCGGGAAATTCTCCCAATTATTTCATTGAGTCGGACTTATGATAGGACATGGAGGTGGTTTTATTGGGCTGAGTTATTGGCAATCTATTTTACTTCTTCTGCTGTTGCTTTCAGCGTTAGCAGATCTTAAGACAGACCGTATCCCGAATGGGTTTATCCTTCTGGGTGTTGTGATCGGGGTCACGGGCAGTCTCTTATCCGGCCGAAGCCTTCCGGAGCTTCTGGCATCTGTGCTTCCTGCGTTTTTTCTTATGTATCCTCTGTTTAAAACAGGTGTGTTGGGTGCAGGCGATGTCAAGCTGTTTGTTATGATCGCGAGTTTTCTGCCGGTGAGAGAATTTATGAGCATACTGACAGGCGCTTTTGTGATCGGCGCAGTGTTTTCGATCGGAAAGCTTATCACAGAACGAAACGGCAGGGAACGGTTTCAGTATTTCTTTTCCTATCTGTGCGATGTCCGGCGGACAGGGCACTGGAAAATTTACGGGGAAGATTTAAAACAGGATTATCACACCTACTGCAAGAATAAGATCCACTTTACGGTGCCGATTCTGTTCAGTGTGGTGTGCAGAATGGGAGGACTATTTTGAGACAGAAGATCATGGCAATCTGCGATACGGAGGAAGGATATGCTTTTCGTATGGCGGAGTATATTTTGGATAAGGTGCGGCTTCCTTACACGCTGCATCTGTTCACGGCGGTGGAGGAGTTGGAAAAATTTGCGGGACGGGAGGAGATAGAAATTCTGCTTATTGCGGAAACCGCATGGAGGCTGCTCCGGGAAGAATATCTTTGTAAACAGGTTGCACAGATGTTTATCCTGCAGGAGAGCGATCAGGCGGCAGGAGAGGATCTGTACTGCATCAGTAAATATCAGAGCCCTGAGAAAGTCGTGGAGGCGATGCTTGATGCCATCGATGGGTCGGGAGAATGGAAAGATTATTTGGAGGAGACAGGCACAGAGGCGAAGATGATAGGAATTTATTCTCCGATCAAGAGATGTTTACAGACATCCTTTGCATTGACGCTGGGACAGATGCTGGCAAAGGAACATAAAACACTGTATCTGAATTTTGAGATGTATTCCGGTCTGGGAGAGATTCTGAGAAGGGAATACCAGACAGATATGCTGGATGTGGTGTATTACTTCCAGAGTGCCAGAGAAAAGCTTGCCCTACGACTTCCCACCATAATACAGAATGCCGGAGGGTTGGATTATATTCCTCCGATGCA
>CAMWMO010000026.1 GCA_947175305.1 uncultured Lachnospiraceae bacterium | reverse complement strand
GAATACAATATACTTCCCCATCCTGAACAATCAGCTTCCCATCTTTCGCTGGAACCGGCTCAGAAACATGAATATCTGACTCCTTTAACGCTTGAGAAATTTCGATATGACGTTTCAATCCTCCGGGCAGGGCAGAAGTCTTCAGTATATATTCTTTTCCAACCTGAAAATCATTTTCACTGCTTCTGCCGCTCCCTTCATAATATATTTGACCGACAGTTTCCTGTTCCATTACCCAATGTGCCAGAATTCCTCTGATTGCTTTCTTTGATAACATTATTTTCTCCTCCTGATTTAGATTGATTCTATAGGGTCTGACAGGATTATGGTCTTTTAGGTAAACAGCCGGACTGCATCCGTATTCCCGGCAGAAAGCCTTGTAGAAACCGGCATAAGTATCAAAGCCATATTCTAGCGCAGTTTCCAGCATCCTTCTGCCTGCTGCAATTTCACAGATGGCATGAGCAAGCTTTCTTCGTGTCAGATACTGTCCCATGGATATACCGGTTACCTTTTTGAAAAGTTCGCTGTAATAAGCTTCAGAATAACCTGCCATTCTGCTCAACTCTTTTACCTGTATTTCTGTCTTCAAATTTTGTTCCATATAGTCAAGTGTAAGCTGTACTCTGTCAAGATTATCCAAAACCATATTTCCCGCCTTTTTATTGTAAGTTTCCTTAAATATTGTTTGAAAAGTATTTTCTGCAGAAGCTCTTTCTGGAGATATTCTATCACAAAGTGTCATAAAAACATTTCCGAAATCAGGGACATTGATATGAAGACTGCTTGTATTTTCCCTATGAAAAAGTTATACTGAATATGGTAAAGCAGAATTTAAACACAGGGAACAAGAAATCTCATGAGAAAATTATTAACGCCGAAAGGCTGCTATGGCTATTTACAAAATCGAAAACTCTACACGGCACTTAGAACAGTGCTTTTCTTTTTGCTCTCCATAGGGCTCTATGTGATTGGTCTGGTGACTACAGGCAGCAACAAAAACCTCCTCACGATAGTAGCGATCCTTGGTTGTCTGCCCGCCTGCAAGAGTGCAGTCAACTTCATCATCTTTCTGATGGCAAAGGGCTGCAGCGAAGGATTGTATCAGACGCTGAAAGACTATGATGACAAGCTGGATACCCTCTACGATCTTTACTTTACATCCTATCAGAAAAATTATCCCATCAGCCATATGGCTCTGAAGGGCGGCATGCTCTGCGGCATCACGGAAAATCCCGGCTGTGACTGCCGGGCGGTGGAAAAGCACCTGGAACAGCTCCTTGTGCAGGAGGGCATCAAAGGTGTGACGGTTAACATCTTTTCTCAGGAAGATAAATATATTGACCGACTGAGTCGGTTGTTGAATATGGACGTGGATGAACATAAGGACAGAGAAGGTATTCTGCAGCTTCTGTATAATGTTTCCCTCTAGAGGTAAATAACATGTATCAACAGGAAATCACCGAGCGGGAGGCCGGGCAAAGGCTGGACCGTTACTTATATAAATTGCTGCCGGAGGCAGGTGCAGGCTTCCTCCACAAGATGCTTCGCAAAAAGAACATTACTTTAAATGACCGAAAAGCGCAGGGCAACGAAGTGCTGGCTGTCGGAGATCTGGTAAAACTGTTCTTTGCGGAGGAGACACTGTATAAGTTTATGGGCAAAGAGCAATCCAAGGCTCACGACGCAAAAGAGAGTCTTCTATGGCGGCAGGCCTATGAACGCTATGGGAATCTGCCGATTCTCTATGAAAATGAACATATCCTGCTGGTTGACAAGCCTGCAGGACTTTTAACGCAGAAGGCTGGTGAAACGGACCTTTCCCTGAACGAATGGCTTGCCGGTTATCTGTTTTCCAAAGGAGAACTGTCGGAGGATTCACCTGCCGCTTATAAACCGTCCGCCTGCAACCGGCTGGACCGCAATACCAGCGGCATCGTCTTATGTGCCAAATCTGTACGGGGCGCCCAGCTTCTGGGTGATCTTTTGAAAGAGAGAACACTTCATAAATATTACAGGCTCTATGTAAAAGGGCGTGTGGAAACCACACAGACGCTCGAGGGATATCTTACGAAGGATGAGGTTCACAATAAGGTGACGATCCGAAAAAATCCTCCCGCCAAGGAGCCGACGGCTTCTTATATTAAGACAAGATATCAACCTCTGAAGCAGGAGGCGGATAAGACGCTTCTGGAGGTGGAGCTGATCACGGGTAAGCCCCATCAGATCAGGGCTCATCTGGCATCCATCGGGCATCCCCTGCTGGGGGATTATAAATACGGGGATAAGGCATGGAATGACCGCTATAAAAAGACCTGTCAGATCGAAGCCCAGCTTTTGCACGCCTGCCGGGTGGAATTTCCCAAATTGGAGGCGCCCTTCACGGATCTCAGCCAACGGATCTTTTCGCTATAATTGCCGCCTGTCTTCGCACAGGCGGTCGACATATCTGCGACAGAATAAATCATTTTAGGAGAATGCGAAGCATTCTCTGGATCGTCGTTGTCAAACGACGATCGAAGAAAGGCAGTGACTATGGCAACCTGGAACTCCCGCGGCCTGCGCGGTTCAACACTGGAGGATCTGATCAACAGAACCAATGAAAAATACCAGGAGCACGGACTGGCGCTGATTCAGAAGGTGCCTACCCCCATTACGCCCATCAATATCGACAAGGAGAGCCGTCACATCACGCTGGCCTACTTTGACCAGAAGAGCACAGTCGATTATATCGGCGTAGTGCAAGGGATTCCTGTCTGTTTCGACGCTAAGGAATGTGCAGTGGACACCTTTTCCCTGCAAAACATCCATACGCATCAGGTACACTTTATGGAGCAGTTTGAAAAGCAGAAGGGCGTCGCTTTTTTCCTGATCTACTACACCCACAAGGACACATTCTATTATCTGCCTTACGAGATGCTGCGATTTTTCTGGGATCGTGCGCAGGAGGGCGGCAGAAAGAGCTTCCGATACGACGAGCTGAATCCGGAGTATGTGCTGCCGAAAAAGCATGGTGTTCTGGTGCCTTATCTGGATATGCTGCAAAAGGATCTGGATGACAGGGTGGAATAGTTTGACAAACAGACCGATATGCGTTATAGTATAAAAAGTTTAGCTTGCTATCAAATTAGTGAATTATCGCTTTAAAGTGTTAAAGCATAGCTATAACGAGTTAAAAGAGGAAAAGTTTCATGGTAAAATGAACCATGATTTAGAAATGAGGACAACATGAGCAGGAAACTGGTACATACCCCGGAGGGTGTCCGGGACATCTACGGAGATGAAAAGGAGAGGAAGACCATCGTGGAGGGACTTCTCTCAGAGAAGATCAGAGGGTACGGCTATCGGGATATTCAGACCCCTACCTTTGAGTTTTTCGACGTTTTTTCCAAGGAGGTGGGCACTACGCCCTCCAAGGAACTCTATAAATTTTTTGACAAAGAAGGGAATACACTGGTTCTCAGACCAGACTTTACCCCCTCCATCGCACGCTGTGCGGCTAAATATTTCGTGGATGAGGATGTCCCGATCCGACTCTGGTATCAGGGCAATACCTTTTCCAACACCTCCAATCTGCAGGGAAAGTTGAAGGAATCGACCCAGATGGGTGCGGAGCTGATCGGAGACCCTTCCGTCTATGCGGACGCGGAGATGATCGCCATGACTATCGAGTCGCTGTCTCACGCAGGCCTGTCTGAATTTCAGATCAGCGTGGGCAATCTGGAATTTTTCAAGGGCATCTGTGCGCAGGCCGGACTGGACGAGGAAACTGAACTGGAGCTTCGGGAGTTTATCTCCGGCAAGAACTACTTCGGGGCGGAAGAACTTTTAGACAGCATCCATGCATCTGCTCAAGATAAGGAAGCGCTTCTTAAGGTGAGCGAACTCTTTGGTTCCGTGGATATTTTACAGGAAGCAAAAAAAGTCGTCTCCAACGAGCGTTCTCTGGCTGCCATAGAGCGGCTGGAACGCCTTTATCAGGTGCTTACGGATTATGGCGTGGAAAAATACGTTTCCTTTGACCTGGGGATGCTCAGTAAGTATAATTATTACACGGGCATCATTTTCAAGGGCTATACCTACGGTGTGGGCGACGCCATCGTAAAGGGAGGCCGTTATGATAATCTGCTGGCGCATTTTGGCAAAGAAGCTCCCGCCATCGGCTTTGTGATCGTGGTGGATGATCTGTTATCTGCTATGAACAGGCAGGGCACAGCCATCGCCGAGCCGGAATCCTGTACCAATCTGTATTATACGGATGCCGACTTTACAGAAAGGCTTGCAGAAGCGCGCAGGATACGTTCCGAGGGCAGATCCGTGGCGTTGCTGCCTGCCGGTGAAAAATAACAGAAGCCCGCGCTTCAGAACGGAAGGAAAACATGAGTGAAGAAAGATATTTGACATTTGCCCTGGGAAAGGGCCGTCTTGCCAATAAGACCATGGAACTGTTTGAGAAGATAGGCATCACCTGTGAGGAGATGAAGGATAAAAGCTCCCGCAAACTGATCTTTGTGAACGAGGAGCATAAGCTGCGTTTTTTCCTTGCAAAATCGCCGGATGTGCCCACCTATGTGGAGTATGGAGCGGCCGATATCGGCGTGGTGGGAAAAGACACCATCATGGAGGAGAACAGGCGGGTCTACGAGGTACTGGACTTAGGTTATGGGAAATGCCGCATGTGCGTCTGTGGCCCGGAGAATGCAAAGGAGCTGCTTCAGCATCATGAGATGATCCGGGTTGCCAGCAAATATCCCAATATTGCCAAGGACTATTTCTACAATAAAAAGCACCAGACTGTGGATATCATCAAACTGAACGGTTCCGTGGAGCTGGGGCCGATCGTGGATCTGGCTGATGTGATCGTGGATATCGTGGAGACCGGTTCCACCTTAAAGGAGAACGGGCTGGGCGTTCTGGAAGAGATCTGTCCGTTGTCTGCCCGCATGATCGTCAATCAGGTTAGTATGCAGATGGAGACGGAGCGAATCCGAACGCTGATACAGAAATTAAGAGAAAATTTATAGAAAGGAATCCTGTCATGAAGGAATATAAGGGAATTATCATCGCATTGATTGCCGGCATCTGCGCTATCATATGCTGTTATGTTTTTTCCGGCAATCTGGTGGACTACAAAAGAACCTCCGGCAGCGGCGGTCTGACCGCCACAGGCTCCGCTAACTGTGATTTTGAGGCGGATCTGATCGTCTGGCGGGGCAGCTTTTCCAGAGAGGGGAAGACTACCCAGGAAGCTTACCGTTCCATCAAAAAGGACGCAGAACTGGTGAAAAATTATCTGCTGCAAAACGGTGTAACGGAGGAGGAAATGGTGTTCAGCTCCGTCAGCATCAGCCCAAACTGGGAATCTGAGTACAATGAGAACGGTGACCGTCTCCGGGACTACATAGTCGGCTACGATCTCTATCAGAATGTCTCCATCACATCCTCGGACGTGGATAAGATTGAGAATATCTCCAGGGATATCTCCGGACTGATCGAATCCAATGTCCAGTTTGCGTCGGAGGATCCGGAATACTACTATACAAAGCTGGATGAGTTGAAACTTGAGCTGATCGAAGAAGCGACTCAGAATGCCAAGGATAGGATCGACCTGCTGGCGGCGGGCACCGGTGCAAATATCGGCGAGCTGTTGAACGCTAATCTGGGCGTTTTTCAGATCACCGCCCAGAACAGCAACACCGAATACAGCTACGGCGGCTATTTCGATACCAGCTCCCGGAAGAAGACCGCTTCCATCACCGTGAAACTGAATTATAGCGTAGACTAAAAGATCGAGTGCCAGCGCACTCAAAAAAGTAATGAGGTAAACTATCATGCAGAAAATAAAATTAACAGCCCAGACCCAGCAGGATATTCTGAATAACCTGTTAGAGCGAAGTCCCGGCAGCTACGGAAAATACGAGTCCGTGGTGGCGGATATCATCGCCAATGTGCGGGAAAAGGGCGACGAGGCCGTTTTTGACTATACAAGTCAATTCGACAAATGGGATATCAACGAGGAAAACGTGCGTGTTACCAAGGAGGAGATCGACGAGGCTTTTGCAAGCATCGACGATGAGTTTATTCGTGTCATGAAAGACTCCGCCGACAATATCACCGCCTTTCACGAAAAACAGCGCCGCAACAGCTGGATCGACACCCGGACTGACGGCACGATCCTGGGACAGCGGATCCTGCCCATCGCCGCTTCCGGCATCTATGTGCCCGGCGGCAAAGCGGCCTATCCCAGCAGTGTACTGATGAATGCGATTCCCGCCAAAGTAGCCGGGGTCAAAAGGATCATCATGACCACCCCCGCAGGACCGGACGGCAAAGTAAATCCCGGCACACTGGCAGCGGCAAAGATTGCCGGGATAGACGAAATCTATAAGGTAGGTGGCGCCCAGGCCATCGCGGCTATGGCATTCGGCACAGAGAGTATTCCGAAGGTGGATAAGATCACAGGTCCCGGCAATATCTTTGTGGCACTGGCGAAAAAGGCATGCTTCGGCCATGTGAGCATCGACTCCATTGCAGGTCCCAGCGAAATTTTGGTGATTGCCGATGAGACCGCTAATCCCCGGTATGTGGCCGCTGATCTGTTATCTCAGGCGGAACACGACGAACTGGCAAGCGCCATTTTGATCACCACAAGCGAGACGCTGGCAGACCAGGTGACCGCTCAGATTGAGGACTTTTTACAGACCCTTCCCCGGGCGGATATCATACGGAAATCGCTTGATAATTACGGCTACCAGCTGATCGCAGATACCATAGAAGACGCCGTCAGCGCTGCAAATGCCATCGCCTCCGAGCACTTGGAGATTCTGACCAAGGATCCTTATGAAGTGATGACAAAAATCGAGAACGCCGGAGCGATCTTTATGGGAGAGTATTCCTCGGAGCCTCTTGGTGACTATTACGCGGGACCGAATCATATTCTGCCCACCAACGGCACGGCGAAGTTCTTTTCCCCGCTCAGCGTGGATGATTTTGTGAAAAAGACCAGCCTGATCTCTTATTCCAGAAATGCCCTGGAAAGGGCTCACAAAGACATCGAGCTTTTTGCCGAGAGAGAGGGACTGAGCGCCCACGCCAACTCCATACGGGTACGGTTCGAGTAGAGAGGAGAATATTATTATGCCCAGAATAGCAGCTATAGAGCGGAACACAAAGGAAACGAAAATTAATGCCACACTGAATCTGGACGGAACCGGAAAAGGCGAAATCTCCACAGGCATCGGTTTTTTTGACCATATGCTTGAGGGTTTTACGAAACACGGATTCTTTGACTTGACTCTACAAGTCAATGGCGATCTGCAGGTGGACGGCCACCATACCGTGGAAGATACCGGTATCGTGCTGGGGCAGGCCATCAAGGAGGCTCTTGGCGACAAAACCGGAATCAAACGGTACGGCTCCTTCCTTCTGCCTATGGATGACGCGCTCTGTCTGTGCGCCATCGATCTGAGCGGGCGTCCTTATCTGGCTTTCGACTGTGCCTTCTCTGCTGAACGGGTGGGAGAGCTGGACACAGAGCTTGTGCGGGAGTTTTTTTACGCGGTATCTTACAGCGCCGGCATGAATCTACACCTTCGCATGCTGGACGGCACCAATGCCCATCACATGATTGAGGCCATGTTTAAGGCGTTTGCAAAAGCACTGGATGAGGCAGTGTCCTATGACGAGCGCATTCGGGGTGTACTCAGCACGAAGGGTAGCCTGTGAGAAGACAAAAGAGAGGTATAACAGCTATGGGCTATAAAAAATTTATTCCCTGTATCTATCTGTATAAAGGGAACGCGGTAAAAGGCTTCACGGACAGTACCATCGTAGATACGAATCCGGCGGCCTTGGGCAAATATTTCAGCGACAACAACGCAGATGAGCTGATCGTCTATGACATGTCCGACGGCGATGCCGCCCATGAGGAGGCGTTGGACATCATCAAGGCGATCTGCAGCGAGGCGGAAATTCCCGTCATCGGCGCCGGTAATGTAAAACGCATGGAGGATATTAAAAAGCTGCTCTATGCGGGCTGCAAAAAAGCCGCTCTCAACTATTCCAAGCCCGGCAACATCGAGATCACGGCGGAGGTTTCCCAGAAATTCGGCAAGGACAAGATCGTGGCCTGTGTGACGGAAGCCAACAGCATCACAAGAAACAAGGCACTGATCGAGGAGTATATCGGAGAGATCATTTTAGTGCGGGAAACCTGTTTAAAGGAGTCCATAGCCATTTCGCCTTTCCCTATGGTTGCCTCCGTGCCGGAGGTATCCTTGGATAAGATCATGGAAATCCTGTCAAACGACAATATCTGCGGCATTTCCGGCAAAGCCATCAATGAGAATGCCAAAGAGCTCCTTGCGATCAAGGCGCTCTGCCAGAATAATGACATTGCTGTGAACACCTTTGAACCCGCCATTCCCTGGGAGGAGTTTAAGCTGAATTCCGACGGGCATGTCACCGTCGTGGTACAGGATTACAAGACCGATGAGGTATTGATGGTAGCCTACATGAACGAGGAAGCCTATCAGATGACCTTGAAGACGGGCAAAATGACATATTATAGCAGAAGCCGGCAGGAACTGTGGGTCAAGGGCGAGACCAGCGGTCACTACCAGTATGTGAAATCCCTGACCGCCGACTGCGATAAGGATACGATCCTGGCAAAGGTTTCCCAGATCGGCGCGGCCTGCCATACCGGCTCTCATTCCTGCTTTTTCAATGAGATGATGGCTAAGGAGTACGATGAATCAAACCCGCTCAAGGTCTTTGAGCAGGTATTTGCCGTCATCAAGGACCGCAAGATCCATCCCAAGGAAGGGTCATATACCAATTACCTCTTTGATAAGGGCATCGATAAGATCCTGAAAAAGTTGGGAGAGGAGGCTACAGAGATCGTGATCGCCGCTAAAAATCCAAACACCAACGAAATCAAATACGAAATTTCGGATTTTCTATATCACATGATGGTCTTGATGGCGGAAAAAAACATCACCTGGGAGG
>CAMWMO010000025.1 GCA_947175305.1 uncultured Lachnospiraceae bacterium | reverse complement strand
GTGGCGATACACTTTACCAATCCGGAGAAGGGTAACTATGCATCGGTTGCAGAGAAATTTAAAGAAGTTAACTATGATGTGTTTGCAAGTTCCTACTATCCTTTCTGGCACGGCACGACAGGGAATCTGACGAAACAGCTTGCGGCAGTTGCTCGCAATTATAATAAGAAAGTCATGGTGGCGGAAACCTCGTGGGTGACCACATGGGACGACGGCGACGGACATGAGAATACAGCACCGCGGACGTCACAGGATTTAGAGTATGATATTTCCGTGCAGGGACAAGCGGATGAAATTCGGGATGTGGTCGCAGCGACCAATGCAGTGAACAATGAATCCGGCGTGGCAAGCGACAGTGCCATTGGTGTATTTTACTGGGAGCCTGCATGGATCTCACCCAATTATGTGTATGATGAGGACGGCAAGCGAAACGACAGTCTATATAAGGAGAATCAGGAACTCTGGGAGCAGTACGGCTCTGGCTGGGCGTCCAGCTATGCGGCGGAATATGATCCCGACGATGCGGGTCAATGGTATGGGGGCAGCGCGATCGACAACCAGGCATGGTTCGATTTTTACGGCGAGGCGCTTCCCACGGCGAAGATTTACAGCCTGATTAGAACAGGTGCAGAGGCGGATCGTGCGATCATGAGCGTGGAGAGCAATATTACTCTCGAGGTTGATTTAGGCAGTGACTTTGACGTGTCTAAAGTAACAGCGAAGGCAAAGTATAATGATGGAACGAAAGATGATTTGCAGGTTAGCTGGGATAAGGACGAGAAGGATCTGGTCGATATTGATAAGGAGGGCGAGTATGTTGTTCACGGTACTGCGAGTATAGATGGTAAGGAATATAAAGTGACCCTGACCATTAAGGTAATCCGCGGTGCAGCCAGCAATATACTGCAAAATCCGAGCTTTGAGAATGGTTTGGAAGGATGGACTGTTACGGATAGCACTGTTGCCAAGGTTACAGGAGAGGATCCCAAAAGCGGAACGAAAACTATGCATTTCTGGTTCCCTGAAGATTATACATCGGGCGGAACATTTACGCTTTCTCAGGAGGTAGAGCCGGAAGCTGGCACCTATTCCTTTGGCGGATATATGCAGGGTGCTGAAGCAGGTACAGATGATGTGCAGTACATCTTTGCGGAAGTGCTCGACGCAACTGGCAATCGGAAATTGTATAAGAAGGCAACGTTTACATTAGATGGATGGCTTATTTGGAGTGAACCGCAGATTACAGGGATTACGGTTTCTGATGGTGACAAGGTAAGAGTGGGTGCGGTTATAGAGTCATCAGTGGCTAAGGCATGGGGAAGTCTGGATGATTTCTATCTGTACGGCACTTACGGTGTCATAGTGGATCAGGAAGAGGATAGCGGCGGTACGGTAGAAGTGTCTGTTTTGAAAGCGAACAGCGGTCAGAAAGTCGGAATCACTGTTACGCCTGACAGCGGATATTATGTCAAGACTCTGACACTTTCCGGTGCGAGCATAACAGACAATATTATTATTAGCAGGCCCAATGGTGGTGAGGCGGTATTCCAGGCAGGATCTGGTGAGGTGAAGAACGCGGTAGTTCTGACCTATAAGGAAGGGACTGCAGCTATCAGCGAGAGCTTTACGATGCCCAACGGTAATGTGACAGTATCTGCTACATTTGTAAGTGTATTTGAGGGCTCTAATAAGATTTCACTGGATGCCAAGGATGGCAACGGTAAATATCTCGTTCAGGTGAACGACTCCGGCAATGAGAAGCCGATCGATGCACAGTGGTACACGGGCAAGAATATTACGCCTGCGGTGGAGCTGTCCTACAAGGGCTATAAACTGACCGCGCAGGATTATTCGATCACCTACGCAAACAACAAGGGCGACGAGAAGGAACAGACTGAGGCGACGATCACGCTGACAGGAAAGGGCGATAAGTTTGAAGGTGTGAGGACGATCACATTCACGATCAAGCCTGAGACCCGAGAGGACTTCTCAAAGCTGAAGGTTACTTTCAGGGAACCTGATAAGGGTGACGGATCAACGCCTGCTAAGAGCATCTATTATCTTGGAAAGCAGAAGGAATTGAGACCGGAGATTGTTCTGAAAGATAGTACCGGAAAAGATATACCGGAGAAGGACTACACGGTATACTATTCGAATAACAAAAAAATCGGTAAGGCAACGGTAGTGGTACTGCCCACGGAGGAAGGACTTCATACTTATAGAGAAGGTTCCGTGACAACAACCTTTACGATTGCCAAGTGCCCGGTAAATAGTCAAAATGTGACGGTCGAAATCTTGAAGAAGGACCAGTACTTCTATACCGGCAAGAAGGTAGAGGCAGCGGTTACTGTGAAGCTGACATATTTTGACAGTGAGACTAAGAAGAATAAGACCACAACCCTGACGAAGGGAACGGATTACACCATCGCTTACAGCAATAACTTAAATGCGACCACGCCAAACAAGCCGGCAACGATTAAGATTACCGGTAAGGGCAACTTTATGGGAGCAAGAACTACTGCTATGGTCACGGAAGACGGCAAGGCGACAGGTGATAAAATTACCTTTGAGATCAAGCAGAGAGATATCAAGAATACGACAATCACAGCGGCTGATCTGGTGCAGAGCAACAGTGGTGCAACGCCGAAGCTGACAGTGAAGGACGGCACGAAGGCAATCGCTGCCAGCCAGTATGTGATTACAAAGATTGTGAAAGAGGGAGCAACTGAGCCTGTATTCAGCTATGATCAAACGCCGGGAACGAGATATGTAGTGCCTAAGTTAAAGGATGAGGGCAAATATATAGTTACGGTTGCAGGTAAGACTACGGGCAATTATAACGGAGAAAAGACAGCTGAATTTAATGTAAAGAGCAAGGATTACTTGATATCCAACGCGAAGATTATAATCAGCGGTAAGTTCTATTTCACCGGACGTGAGATTACGCTGAATGCTTCGGCGACAGAGGGAGAGACACCCGAATTAAAAGTTGTAGCAGGTTCTGGCCAAAATGCCAAGACATTGACAAAGGAGAATGACTATACTGTAACCTACGAGAACAACATCAATGCGGGCAAGGCGACGATCACCATTACCGGTAAAGGGGAGTATGTCGGCAAGAAGACGGCGACATTTACAATCGGCAAGAGAACCCTTGCGACAGAATTAAAGAAAGATAATGAAAGACTTACCAAGGGAGTGTTCCAGACGCCGACTCTTTCTGCGAAGAGTATCAAGATGAAGCTGGATGGAACATGGACGCCTGATCAGGCGGACAGTGAAACTACAGGTAAATTGTTTAACAGGGATACAGACGAAACAGGTACAGGCACACTGTCGATTCCTTATACCGGCTATACCCTGAATCCGGACCTCACGTTTAGCTCTAACAACAATGGAAGATCCCATGACCTTACCAGCAGCGACTACACGGTTAGCTACTCGGTAGGCAAGTGGGTAGACGGTAAGGCATCTGTCATGGCAACCGTGAAAGGCAAAGGCAACTATAGTGGCAGCGTGAAGATCCCGGATCTGTTTACACTGACGGCTCGGAATCTGAAAGATTTCAATATCGAGGTCAGTGAGATTAGTCATAACGGCGGCAGAGCATTGAAGCCTTCCGTGACATTCAGCAAGAAGACGGATGGTACGGTAGTTGATCTGAAGCTTGGCACAGCTTACACAGTGACTTACAAGAACAATAAACTTGCGACTCTTCTTGGCTTAGCTAACGATAAGAAACCGAAGGTAACGGTCAAGGTGAAGGGCAACGGCTGGATCACAGATAGGAATGATAAGACTACTACGGAGTGGGAGACATTCTTTAGCATCGATCAGCAGGAGATCGTAGAGGCGGATGTGGCCGATATTGCGATACAGACCTATAAGGGGAAAGCGCTGACGCCGGCAGTTACCATCAAGGTGAACGGCAAGAAGCTGAAAGCAGGTACGGATTATACCGTGACTTACAGCAACAATACCAAGCGGACAAGCGATAGAACGATTGGTACAGTTACGATCACAGGTAAGGGAAATTACTTTACCAGAAATCCGATCACGAAGACTTTTGTAATCAAATAAACCACACCGGAAAGGGGCAGGAACACCTGCCTCTTTCCTTTTCCCGCTTATTGCACACGGGTTTTTTGTATGATATTATGAATAGAAGAAAAACTATAGGAGGGGGTAAGGAGAGGATTATGGCGAGTATCCATCTGACAAAGGTAATCGAGAAATTTAAGTGGGAGAATCTGACGCCGGAGATTGATATTTCCAAGATCAAGGTGACGCAGCCGGACATCAACAGACCTGCACTGCAGCTGGCGGGTTATTTTGAGCATTTTGAAACGACACGCTTACAGATTGTGGGGTTTGTAGAGTATTCCTACATGAATGGTCTGGATGAAGAGAGACAACGGGAAATCTTTGAAAAACTTTTGAATAATCCTCTGCCGGGCATCCTGTTTTGCAGAGACCTGAATCCGAACCCTATTTTCCGGGAGATCGCAGTCAAATATGGCGTGCCGCTTCTCATGAGTAAAAAGGCTACTTCGGCCTGCACGGCGGAGGTGATCAGATGGTTGAATGTGAAACTCGCGCCTTGTATCTCAGTACACGGCGTGCTGGTGGATGTTTACGGTGAGGGCGTGCTGATCACGGGTGAGAGCGGCATCGGAAAATCTGAGGCTGCGCTTGAGCTGATCAAGAGAGGCCACCGTCTGGTGACAGACGATGTGGTGGAGATCCGCCGGGTGAGCGAGGATACGCTGATCGGTACCGCGCCTGATATTACAAAACATTTCATTGAGCTGAGAGGTATTGGCATTATAGATGTGAAGGCATTGTTTGGTGCTTCCAGTGTAAGGGAGACCCAGAACATAGATCTGGTCATTCGTTTGGAAGATTGGGATAAGGACAAGGAGTATGATCGTCTGGGCCTTGAGGAAGAGTATACAGAGTATCTGGGCAATCGGGTAGTCTGTCACAACATTCCGATCAGACCGGGCCGTAATCTTGCTATCATCTGCGAGTCTGCGGCGGTAAATCACAGACAGAAGAAGATGGGCTATAATGCGGCGCAGGAGCTTTACAAGCGTGTACAGAATTCGCTGGCGCGCGGCAGAGATGAGGATGAAGATTGATCGCACAAAAGATAGATAAGAGAGGAGAGGGAGATTCAATGGCAAACTATATTTTTGGAGTGGACGTAGGCGGTACGACCGTTAAAATGGGTTTATTCGACAAGGATGGCAGTGTAGTGGAGAAATGGGAGATTCCCACCAGGACGGAGAATCATGGAGAAAACATTCTCCCTGACATTGCGGGAAGCATTCAGACAAAGATGTCTGAGAAAGGCATCGCAAAGGATAATGTGATCGGTGTTGGCGTCGGTGTGCCGGGTCCCGTGGACAGAGACGGTATCGTGCATCGGGCAGTTAATCTGGGCTGGGCGGAGCTGGATCTGAAAAAAGAGCTCACTGCACTTCTGGACGGTATGCGTGTGGAGGGCGGTAACGACGCTAACGTGGCGGCTCTCGGTGAGATGTGGAAAGGCGGCGGCCAGGGTCATCAGAATCTGGTGGCGGTCACGCTGGGAACAGGTGTAGGCGGCGGCATTATCATAAACGGAGAAATCATGACGGGTGCAACCGGTGCAGGTGGCGAGATCGGACATATTCATGTGGAGGATGAAGAGACGGAGGCTTGCGGCTGTGGAAACTTCGGCTGTCTTGAGGAATATGCTTCTGCCACAGGTATTACCAGACTGGCGAACCGTGCACTGAAAGCCAGCGATAAAGCCAGCGTTCTGCGAGACGGAGAGGTGTCTGCCAAGACTGTGTTTGATGCGGTAAAAGCAGGGGACGAGCTGGCGATCGAGATCGCGAAACAGTTTGGAGATTACTTGGGGAAAGGGCTGGGCGTGATCGCGGGTATCATCAATCCGGAGATCTTCGTGATCGGCGGCGGCGTGTCTAAAGCGGGAGAAGTGCTTTTCGATTATATTAAGCCTTCCTTTGAGAAGACGGCATTTCATGGCAGCAGGGGCGTGATCTTTGCCCTGGCGACCTTGGGAAATGATGCGGGTATCTATGGGGCTGCTAGAATGCTGCTCTAGCCGATTTTGCGAATGAATATCGCGTATGAGCGGATATAATATAATATATAATAAGAGAAACGAGAGAGTGTAAACTTTGAGTGGAGCAATGTATGAATATATCAGGACGATCGTACCTGAAGAAAGGCTTCTGTTTCACGAGCCGATGAGCCGCCACACCACTTTCCGGGTGGGAGGCGAGGCGGAGTGCATCGTTATGGTGGAAACGCAGGAAGAGCTGTCGCAGCTTATTCCGTATCTGAGCAGGAGTGGACAGGATTATTTCGTTCTGGGAAACGGAAGCAATCTGCTTGTAGGAGACAAGGGCTATCAGGGCATTATTTTGAAGCTGGGTAAGCGGATGCAGCAGATCCTTGTGAATGGGAATCATATTGTGGCGGGAGCGGGAGCTCTGCTTTCTCAAGTGTCTGTAGCTGCCAGGGATGCGGGGCTGAGCGGACTGGAGTTTGCGGCAGGAATACCGGGAACCATAGGCGGTGCCATTGTCATGAATGCCGGCGCCTATGACGGGGAAATGAAGCAGGTCGTAAAGACGGTACGTGTGATGGATAAGGAGGGAGAGATCCTGACATTGGACAATGACACGATGGAGTTTGGCTACCGCACCAGTATTATCAGGAATAGACCCTTTATCGTGCTGGGTGTGATCATGGAGTTGACAGCGGGAGAGAAGGAGCAGATCGGCGCACGGATGGAGGAGCTGATGGCACTCCGTAAAAGTAAGCAGCCTTTGGAATATCCCAGTGCGGGCAGTACCTTTAAGCGGCCTGAAGGGTATTATGCGGGAAAACTTATCATGGATGCGGGGCTTCGGGGTTACCGTATCGGCGGCGCCCAGGTGTCCGAGAAACACTGCGGCTTTGTGATTAATTCGGGGGGCGCATCGGCGGCGGATGTCAAAGAGGTGATCGAGGAAGTGCAGGAGCGTGTGAAGGATAGATTTCATGTCCGGTTGGAGCCGGAGATCATTTTTCTGGGAGATTTTTAGGATCGCATTTTGCGATAGCAGGGGAACGAAAGAAGGATGAAGACATGAGGTTTGTGATCGTGACGGGAATGAGCGGATCGGGAAAGCGAACCGCCATGAAAATGCTGGAAGATGTAGGCTTTTACTGTGTGGATAATCTGCCGGTGGCGCTGATCGAAAAGTTTGTGGAGTTGATCACGATGCCGCAGAGCGAGGTCAATAAAGTGGCTCTGGGGCTTGACGTGCGTGCGGATCAGTCCTTTGACGGCGTACACCGCATATTGGATCAGTTAAAGGAGAATGGTTATCTCTTTGAGATCCTTTTTCTGGAAGCGGGAGACGATGTCCTTTTAAAACGGTACAAGGAGACCAGAAGACTCCATCCGCTCTCTCCGGAGGGCAGAGTGGTGGAGGGTATCCACAGGGAGAGGGAGATCCTGCAGGAGATTCGGCAGAAGGCAGATTATATTATAGACACTTCTCATCTTTTGACCAGAGAGCTGAAAGAAGAGCTTGACGATATTTTTGTCAGGAACAAGGAGTACAACTCCCTGATCGTTACGATTCTTTCCTTTGGATTTAAAAAGGGAATCCCGGCGGACGCGGATCTTGTTTTTGATGTGCGGTTTTTGCCCAATCCCTTCTATATTGATGAGCTGAAGCATAAGACAGGTAATGACAAAGAGGTGCAGGACTATGTGATGGAATTTGAGGAGGCCGGCACATTTATGCATAAGCTTATGGATATGCTCACGTTCCTGATACCTAATTATGTGAAAGAGGGCAAGCATCAGCTGGTGATCGGCATCGGATGTACCGGGGGCAAACACAGGAGTGTGACGTTGGCAAATGCACTCTATGACAGATTAAAGGATCACGGTACCTACGGCGTGAAGCTGTATCACAGAGATATCACGAAATAGGGGAAGAAGCCATGTCTTTTTCGGGGACTGTAAAGGAGGAACTCGCGGCACAGGCGGGCTCGGCCAGACATTGTCAGCTTGCGGAGCTGGCAGCGCTTTTGCTCTATAACGGCGGCGCTTCTGATGACGGAAAGCATCTGGCGCTGGACACGGAAAATGATGCAGTTGCGAGAAAATGCTTTACATTACTTAAAAAAACATTTAATATAGATACTGTTATGCGGGGCAGAGAGAGACTGATCCCCGACGATGGGATGGAGCGCAAGGTGATACAGGCGTTGTATCTTGCGGACAGCGAAGATGGAAGGGTGAAACTAACTAATCCGGTCAATCCTCTTCTGATCAAGAATTCCTGCTGTGCGAGAGCCTATTTGCGCGGCGCTTTTCTGAGCGTGGGTTCCATGAGCGACCCGAAGAAGAGTTATCACCTGGAGTTTGTCTGTGATGAGAAGGAGCAGGCAATACAACTGCGGGATGTACTTAAGGATTTTCAGATTGAGGCCAGGATCATAGGACGAAAGAAATATCAGGTGGTCTATCTGAAAGAGGGCGCGGGCATTGTGGATCTTTTGAACGTTATGGGAGCGCATGTGTCTTTAATGGAGCTGGAAAACATGAGGATCCTGAAGGAGATGCGCAATTCCATCAACAGAAGGGTCAACTGCGAGACGGCCAACATCTCTAAGACGGTGACGGCCGCGGGGAGGCAGATCGAGGACATCCTTCTGATCAGAGACAGGTATGGGTTTGAGAATCTACCGGACAATCTGCGGCAGATGGCGGAGGTCCGGCTGGAATATCCGGATGCAGCGCTTAAAGAGCTGGGCGGATATCTGGAACCGATTGTGGGGAAATCGGGGGTAAATCACAGGTTGCGCAGGCTGAGTGAAATTGCCGAGAAAATCAGATCATAAAAAGAGGAGGAAACTATTATGATTCAGAAGTCAATCCAGATCAAGCTGGAGACGGGCCTGGAGGCAAGGCCGGTGGCGATGCTTGTACAGGTGGCCAGCCAGTTTGAAAGCACAGTGTACCTTGGTTCCGACAACAAAAAGGTGAACGCGAAGAGTATCATGGGTATGATGAGCATGGGGCTTGACAGCGGAGCAGAGGTGATTGTGACTGCGGACGGCGTCGATGAGGAGG
>CAMWMO010000024.1 GCA_947175305.1 uncultured Lachnospiraceae bacterium | reverse complement strand
CAAAGATCCAGTGTTTTTGCATTTTCTATTTACGTGAAAAATGGGGAAACTCAAACTGAAATAATTTCCGCGGAGGAATGTGATAGAGAGATAAAATGACGACCATTATTGCCATCATACCGGCAATTGTTGTATACTGTATGTTCAGAGATTAAATTGTTGACGGTTTGACGGTAGGAGCGGTGAAAGACGAAAGGGGAAGGAAAAGAAAAGATGGTAAATCGTGAAAAGGCAAGAAAAATGGCGGAGGATCTGGTAAGCCGGATGACGATTGAGGAGCGGGCTTCCCAGCTGCGCTATGATGCGCCTGCAATCGAGCGGCTTGGCATTCCGGCCTATAATTGGTGGGGCGAGGCACTGCACGGCGTGGCGAGGCAGGGCGTGGCGACCAGCTTTCCCCAGGCCATCGGCATGGCGGCTACATTTGATGAGTCGCTGGTTCGGAAAGCAGGAGATGTGGCGGCTACGGAGGGACGCGCAAAATATAACGCCAGCGTAGCGGAAAATGACAGAGATATCTATAAGGGATTGACCTTCTGGTCCCCCAACGTCAATATTTTCAGAGATCCCAGATGGGGCAGAGGGCAGGAGACCTTTGGAGAGGATCCTTACCTTACTTCCAGAATGGGAGTAGCCTATGTGGAGGGTCTGCAGGGGGATGGCAATCTGTTAAAGACTGCCGCCTGTGCAAAGCACTTTGCGGTGCATTCCGGGCCGGAGGCGCTTCGTCATGAGTTTAATGCGGTGGTTTCTAAAAAGGATATGGCGGAGACCTATCTGCCCGCTTTCCGCGCCTGCGTACAGGAGGCAGGGGTGGAGGCAGTGATGGGCGCCTACAATCGTACCAACGGAGAGCCCTGCTGTGGCAGTAAAGTACTGATGCAGGACATTCTGCGAGGCGAGTGGGGATTTCAGGGACACTACGTCTCCGACTGCTGGGCGATCCGGGATTTTCATGAACATCATATGGTGACCTACACCATGGAGGAATCCGCGGCTATGGCTCTGCGGGCAGGCTGCGATATCAACTGCGGCGTGACCTATCAGTACCTTTTGAATGCTTTAAAGCAGGGGCTGGTGACGGAGGCGGAGATCACAGAGGCGGCGGTGCGGGCGTTCACCACCAGATATCTGCTGGGATTGTTTGAGAAAAATGAGTTCGACAACATACCTTATGAGAAGGTGGAGTGTGAGGAGCATCTGGCGGTGGCGGAGCAATTGACCAGAGAGTCCGTCGTGCTTTTAAAGAATGACGGTGTCCTGCCCCTTGCCACAGGAAAGACCATCGGTGTGATCGGGCCGAATGCCAACAGTCGGGAGGCACTGATCGGAAATTATCATGGAACTTCTTCACGATACATTACTGTTTTAGAAGGAATACAGGATAAAGTCGGACGTGATGGGAGAGTTTTGTTCTCCGAGGGTTCGCATCTGTTCAAGGATCGGATAGAAGGACTGGCATGGGACAATGACCGAATCTCCGAGGCGGTCACAGTGGCAAAGCACAGCGATGTGGTGGTGCTCTGTGTGGGCTTAAATGAGACGCTGGAGGGCGAGGAGGGTGACACCGGCAACAGCTATGCCTCCGGAGATAAGGTGGATCTGAATCTTCCCGCATCCCAGAGAAAGCTGATGGAAGCGGTGTTTGCCACGGGAAAGCCGGTGGTTGTGTGCCTGATGGCGGGAAGTGCAATCGACCTCTCTTTAGCGCAGGAGAAAGCGGCAGCGGTTTTGCAGCTCTGGTATCCCGGCGCGAGAGGCGGCAAGGCGGTGGCGGATCTTCTGTTTGGCGAGTGTTCTCCTTCCGGGAAGCTGCCGGTGACTTTCTACCGGTCTCTGGAGGAACTGCCCGACTTTGAGGATTACAGCATGAAGGGCAGAACCTACCGTTATATGGAGAATGAGGCGCTCTATCCCTTCGGCTATGGACTGACCTATGGTGATGTGAGGGTGGAGAGTGCATCTGTGGTTTCGCAGGATGCGTCTTCCCGTGATGTGGTGGTATGCGCGACGCTGAAAAATGCCGGGAGTGTCTTCACAGACGATGTGGTACAGATTTACGTGAAAGACTCGGCGTCGGCCTATGCGGTGCCCAATCACAGTCTGTGTGCTTTTCAGAGGGTTTCCCTGCAGGCGGGCGAGAGTAAGGAGATCGAGATCAAGGTTCCCGGAGAGGCTTTTCTGGTGGTAGACGAGGAGGGTAAATTCCAGAAGGGCAGCGATAAGTGCCTGCTCTATGTGGGAACGGGACAGCCTGACCGCAGGACGGAAGCGCTTTCCGGAAAGAAGAGCGTGGAGATCGCGGTGGAATTTGAGTGATATAATCAGAGAGGAAAAATAACAGGCGTAAGATCATTATCAAAAGGAAGAATCAAATGAAAAACCCGTGGGAAGAAATTTCTTTGACTGATTATGAGAATCATATGAAATTGGACTCGGTTATGCAGTTACAGGCTATGAATGAAATGATGAAAGGCCAATTTGACACTTATTCCGTTTCAAACATAATGATATTGGGGATTGCAGGTGGTAATGGCCTTGAACATATCTCAAAAGATAAATTTGAGAGAGTATACGGGGTAGATGTTAATTCTGATTATTTAAAAGAAGTTACTCACAGATATCCGGATTTAGAGGGGATTTTGGAATGTCTATGTATCAATTTGATAAATGAAACGGATAAACTGCCAGAATCAGATATGGTGATTGCAAATCTGCTGATTGAGTATATTGGCTATGAATGTTTTCAAAAGGCAATTCAACAGGCAGATCCGAAATATGTTTCCTGCATTATTCAGATCAATGCAGAAGAGGATTGGGTATCAGACTCACCGTATTTGCATGTATTTGACGGATTGGGACAAGTCCATCATCAAATAGAAGAACATACCTTGGAAAAGAAAATGCTTGAGATTGATTATCATGTAATCAAGTCTTTGGAGCATAAGCTGCCTAACGGGAAAAAATTAGTACAGATGGATTTTGAGAGAAGAAAGTCCACTAAAAATGAAACAGGCGCCGTCTGCTTGGGTACTCGGCAGATAACTTACGCATTTGCCGTACTGATGCTATTCCTGGTCGTATGTACCATCATGTTATCTGTGAAGCATGAACAGAAAAGGCTTTCAGAAAAAAAGGCGTTACAGGAAGAGGAGCCGTCAAAAGAAATGATAGTACAGGCAGAAGAAAAGACGGTAACTATTGAACCGGATGCCATGATCGGACCGGAGGGATTTGAATGCGAAAAAAAAGACGAAACGATTAAAGAAACAATATTAGTAAATGATAAATATTTTAAAGTCATTGAAATTATTGATGCAGAAGAATGGAAATATGTTTATACAATTTATAATACAGATGGACAGGAAGTGAAAAATGGAGAAAGCTATCGTGATCCAGGGATATTTTATGTTGATCAGGAAACGATTGAGATATCGATTAATGCCGGGAGTTATGTAAACTATTGCACTTATTATGATATCACTAATGACAGATTTTCAGAGCAGTATGAGAGTCCCATAGCGGCAGATTATCATAGAGTAGCCTTACTGCCTTATAATAGAGATGGGGAAAGGCTCTTAATTATTAAAGATATGTTTGATGAAGGAATCTGTTATCAGGAGTTTTCCTTGGATTTTGCGGACGCTATATGGCCTGTTGTATCTGCAGAATTTAAGGATGAGGATACATTACTTATCACTTACAACTCAGGTGAATCTTATCATTACATTGAAAAAACGGAATTATTATATTGGGGTGATAGTGAAATCCAGACAGAGGAGGAAGAAATCCCCGTATGTGATATTGTAAGAGCAATGGACTTTACAGCAAAAGAACCGCAGTTGGATATCACACCCGAGGAAAATCAGATCTATTTAGAGGGGTATCTGAAGGTATTAAAGAACGAAATCCCGATTATTGATGAAACTGGCGAACAGTACTATAAGGATTTGTGGAAAGCGGGAATAGAATTTGAACAGTTGCTGAAAGAAAAAGATATACGAGAATATCCTTATCTATACTATTATGATGATCTGGATGGAGACGGCAAGCCGGAATTTGCGATCAATCAGGGCTGTATGTTTCTGTATAAATATGAGAAGGAACTTGACATATGTAAGCTGCTATATGATGAAGAAGCGTGTTATTTTGAAAAAATAGTTGGTGTAGGCCAGATCTGGTATCATGATGGATTGCATGCAGATATTATAAGGGATCGTTTGATATGTTTATCCGAAGATGGAAGTTTTCAGGATGTCCTATGGTTAGAGCAGGGGGTGAATTCGAAATATCCTTATTTTGAGGTGGGGGTAAGTGATACCTCGTTTCATTATGTAGATGTAAGTGAGGAAGAATGGAATGAGATCACAATCCCCTTTTTTGAAATGGTAGAGAATAATGCCGTTCCGCGAAAAACACTGGAAGAGGTTTTTGGAGATTTATTGGCAGAAAATACGAAATAAGGCGCTTAAAGTGAGAGAAGGAAAAATTATGAAGATAAAGAAATGCGGATATGCATTGCTACTAATATTCCTAATCGCATTTACCATCTTGTTATCTGTGAAACATGAACAGAAACGAATGGCAGAGGAGATGACATTACAGGAAGAGGAGCCGTCAGAAGAAACGGCGGTACAGGCAGAAGAAGAGGCGGTAACTAGCGAATCAGATGCCTTAATTTGGCAGGAGGAAGCTGAAAGTGTAAAAGAAGAAATCCTATATGAACATACTATGCCAGGTAATATAAGGATGTATTATGAGTCGGAAGAGATTCCTTTTGTGGATGATGAAACCTATGCATTGATCAAGGAAGCCTATGAAGGGGTGGAGTATTCTGCTGAATTTGAAAAGGGAAACTTGGAGGTATATGGAGAATATAAAAAACAATTCTGGCGTCTGCTCCAAAATGAGATTCCTTTTCTGGATCGGGAAACAGGCAAGGTAATATACATAAAAGATTGGACTGATTCGAAAGGAAGAACTATGGTGGGTGATATTGAAAGCCTACCATATTATTTCTTTGACATGAATGGAGACGGCTTGCCGGAGTTATGCATGGATAATTATGGACTAATGTCAGTCTTTACATATGATGCCGAAATGGAGATATGTATACTGTGGGCATGGATTAGAGGGATGGAACTGGCTGGAACTCGAAAGGGTGTGTGGAATCCGGACTACGATACCGATATTTTTCAATTTTTACAACTGGATACGCAAGGAAATCTTGAGCTAGATACCTTGCTCTGGGCAGAGCATGCTGACTGGTATCATTATGATATTAACATGGTGATGTTCCCCAATTATGCGGACAGTGAGAAAAGATGGGAAATCACAGAGGAAATGAAGCAGCAAGGTGTTTTTGAGGAAAGCAGTGAACAATGGTTTTTCAGAATCACGGATGAACAATTTGAGGAATTGGCAAAGCCATATGAGGAAGCAATTGATCAGGCAAGAGATAGGAGGCAGGAGGAAAGATATACCTATAAGGCGCTGTTTGGAGAGTATGAAACATCTGCTTACGACCCGGTAGATTATGTGGATGAAGAATTTTATGCTGAAATAAAAGATATCTATAAGAGCATTGACTTTACCGCTTCTTTTGATCCGGGCGATGTTACGAAATATGGTCTGTACAAGAAAAAGTTTAAAGAGTTTATGGACGGGGAAAGAACCGTCCGCATTAAGGAGACAGGAGAAGAACAGTATATTTATGAGATGGCAGAATTCCGGATGGATTTTGAACCCGGGGAATATGATGCAGGTAAGTACTGTTATTATTTTTTTGATATCAATGGAGATGAAGATCCGGAGTTGTGTGTCACGAATAAGGCAAGATTTGTTTATGCTTTTCAGTACAATGAGGAGCAGGATCAAATTGTATTGTGGGAGGAATATATATCAAGCGCTATATCTTTAATGGGAACCCAGAAGTTGGCATTCGGTGGATGGTCAGGAGAGGGGATGATCCGTGAAGATGAAAATGGTGATCGTGTCTTTTTTGTATTATTTAAGGTAGAAGGGGGAAGACGCTATCAAAACGACATAGAGGAATATGGGTATCTGGTATCCTTGCCGGAATATATAGAACTGAGAAATGAAATGATTGAGCAGGCTATTTATGATGAAGCAGATGAAAGATATTATTTCAGAGTTACCGAAGAACAATTTGAGGAGCTGACAAAAGATTATTACGATGCGAGAAAGGCTATGCATACAGCGCTGGATGAGGTGACGTATACCTATACAGAGTTATTTGACTGATTCAAACTGATAGAGGCCCCGTTTCCTTGACAAAACGCCCTAAGTTGCATATTCTAAGTATGGTAGAAATTTCTGGGCGGCAGGAACCGCATTTCAGTATAGAAGGAGTATTTCGATGGGATTGATCGGGAATGTCAAAGAGGAGATCCGCGTCATACGGGAGCGGGATCCGGCGATCCACTCTAATATGGAAGTTTTTCTCTATCCCAGTTTTAAGGTCATGTGCTATTACCGTGTGGCGCATAAACTGTATCTGCGGCATCATTATTTCTGGGCGCGGTGGGTTTCCCAGAAGGGAGCCCGCAAGACCGGTATCGAGATCCATCCGGGTGCGCAGATCGGGAAGGGATTTTTCATCGACCACGGTCATGGCGTTATCATCGGAGAGACCACGGTGATCGGCGACAATGTGACGCTCTATCAGGGAGTTACTTTGGGCGGTACGGGCAAGGAACAGGGCAAACGCCACCCTACCATTGGCAACAACGTGATGATCAGCACGGGCGCGAAGGTGCTGGGGTCCTTTAGAATCGGGGATAACAGTAAGATCGGCGCCGGGAGTGTGGTACTGAATGAGGTGCCGCCGAACTCCACGGTGGTGGGTGTACCGGGTCGTGTGGTCAAACGGGACAACATGACGCTTCCTCAGGAGGAGCTGGATCAGACCCATTTGCCGGATCCTGTGCGGGAGGATATCATGGGACTGCAGCGGGCCAACGCCGAGTTGACAAATCGGCTGCTCGATCTGGAGCAGGAAATGAAACAGTTGAGGAAGGGAGCAAACAATGAAAGTATATAATACATTATCCAGAAAAAAGGAGGAGTTTGTGCCTCTTGCGGAGGGGAAGGTCAGCATGTATGTCTGTGGCCCCACGGTCTACAACCTGATCCATATCGGAAATGCCAGACCTATGATCGTATTTGACACGGTGCGGCGTTATATGGAGCACAAAGGCTATGAGGTCAACTATGTGTCCAATTTCACAGATGTGGATGACAAGATCATCAAGAAGGCCAATGAGGAGGGAACGGACCCTTCTGTGATCTCCGAGCGTTATATTGCAGAGTGTAAAAAAGACATGGAGGCGCTGCATGTGAAGCCGGCTACCACACATCCCAAGGCGACCTGCGAGATCGACGGTATGATCGATATGATACAGACGCTGATCGACAAGGGACATGCATATGTTGCGGAGGACGGAACGGTTTATTATAAGACCAGAAGCTTTGCCGAATACGGCAAGCTTTCCCATAAGAATCTGGATGATTTACGAAGTGGCGGCCGTTCTCTTCTGGTGTCCGGGGAGGAGCAGAAGCAGGATCCTCTGGATTTTGTGCTCTGGAAACCGAAGAAGGAGGGGGAGCCTTTCTGGGAGTCGCCCTGGTGCGAAGGACGTCCGGGCTGGCATATCGAGTGTTCGGTGATGAGCAAGAAATATCTGGGTGAAGAGATCGACATTCATGCGGGCGGCGAGGATTTGATCTTCCCCCATCACGAGAATGAGATTGCCCAGTCGGAAGCGGCAAACGGGAAACCCTTTGCCAAATACTGGATGCACAACGGGTTTTTAAATATTGATAATAAGAAGATGTCCAAGTCACTGGGGAATTTCTTTACGGTGCGGGATATCAGCGAGAAGTACGATCTGCAGGTATTGCGGTTCTTCATGCTCTCGGCACACTACAGAAGCCCCTTGAATTTCAGCGCGGAGCTGATGGAAGCGGCAAAGAACGGTCTGGAGAGGATCGTGACCTGTGTGTCTAACCTGAACTTCCTGCTGGAGAGCGCAGGGGCGCAAGAGATGAGCAGCGAGGAGCAGGAGCAGCTGACACAGGCCAAGGAATTTGTGCAGAAGTTTGACGAGGCGATGGACGATGACTTCAACACGGCGGATGCTGTTTCGGCCATCTTTGATCTGGTCAAGTTTGCCAACACCTGTGCGGGTGAGGGTACAAGCGCCGGTTTTATCGGTGCGCTCAAGGATGAGATCGTGATGCTTGCCGATATCTGCGGCCTGACCGTGGAGCGGAAGCAGGAGATGCTGGATGAAGAGATCGAGGCTCTGATTCAGGAACGGCAGGAGGCCAGAAAGGCGAAAAACTTTGCAAGAGCGGATGAGATCCGGGATATTCTTTCCGATAAGGGCATCATTCTGGAGGATACACGAGAGGGTGTGAAATGGAAGAGAGCGTGACGATCTTAGAGGCGATCAAGCGGCGTTTTGCCTGCGGGGTGGTGGATGTACGCACCTATTCTCCGCTGGCGCTTGCCTATATCGGTGACGCGATCTATGATCTTGTCATCCGTACCATCGTGGTGGAACGGGGAAACACCTCCGCCAATAAGCTGCACAAAAAGGCGGTCACCTATGTCAACGCTCGTGTGCAGGCACGGATGATAGAGGCTGTGACAGAGGAACTGACGGAGGAGGAGCAGGCGGTTTATAAGCGGGGCAGAAACGCCAAGTCTTATACCACTGCAAAGAACGCCAGCGTCATTGAGTACCGCAAGGCTACGGGATTTGAGGCTCTGTGTGGCTATCTGTATCTGACAGGGAATCAGGAGCGGATGCTTGCGCTGATTCAAATGGCGATCGAGAAGGCAGGACTGGAGATATAATATGACAGCCGTGAAAGCGCGTGTTTGCGAGTGAGTGAAAAGAGGTTTACATAACATGGGACAAAATGAATTTACCATAGAGGGCAGAAATGCCGTGATCGAGGCTTTTCGCGCGGGCAGAACGATAGATAAGCTCTACGTGCTGGACGGCTGTAAGGATGGACCGATCATGACCATCAAGCGGGAGGCCGCGAAACAGGGAAGCCAGATCAAATATGTGGCGAAGGAGCGTCTGGATCAAATGTCCGAAACGGGCAGGCATCAGGGTGTAATCGCCAGTGCGGCGGCTTATGCCTATGCCGAGGTGGACGAGATCCTGCAGCGGGCGAAGGAAAAGGGTGAGGCGCCTTTTGTACTGCTACTGGACGGGATCGAGGATCCTCACAATCTGGGGGCAATCATCCGCACGGCCAATCAGGCGGGTGCCCATGGCGTCATCATACCCAAGAACCGGGCGGTGGGATTGACGGCCACCGTGGCGAAAGCCTCGGCGGGCG
>CAMWMO010000023.1 GCA_947175305.1 uncultured Lachnospiraceae bacterium | reverse complement strand
GTCCGAGCCCTCCCCCGACTCTTCTAAACCGGAGCCTTGATTTTCGTCCCCAGTTTCGTTCTCGCCTGCAATTTCCTCTACAAGCTTGTCCTCTTCGTTTTCCGTCGTCATGCCCGCCTCATCCTGCGGCGCCGCATAGACTGTCATGTTCGGTACGATCAGACTTGTCGCGATCATTGCCGCGCTCAACATACCGCACAGACTCTTTCGGAAATACCCTCTCATTTGTTTCCTCATGATTTACCTCCCATTCTTTAATGTTTCTTTTATACCTTCTCTATGTATAAAACTGCGCAATGGTTGCGCAACCGATTGCGCTGCTTAATTTTAATTATAAAGAATTGAGCTATTTTTCACAAGAAACTTTGTCACGTTTTATTTACCAATCTTCACAGTCCATTTTTATGAAAATTCACAATAATGTTTTTTACTTCCTGAAGGGTTTGTTCTGTTCCCTACGGTTTTTGATAGGAATATTCAATTTTTAGAATTACAAGTCGAAAAATATAAAATTATGAACAGTTTCCGACTTTCAAAACAAAAATCATTGACAATCAAGGGCTTAAGGTTATAATGGAAACAAAAAGGCAGGGAGATGCTACATGAATACACTTATAGATCGACCGTCATATTTGGAACAATTGATTCAAAATAAAGATGTAGATCTGGTTAAAATAGTAACAGGTCTCCGAAGATGTGGAAAGTCATCCATACTTGATCTGTTTCATCAGTATCTGGTTGATGGCGGTGTATCCGAAAATCATATTATCCATATGAATTTGGAATCCTTAAAATATAGAGAACTGACAGATTACCTCTCTTTTTATGATCATGTCAGTGAACGTATCATGAAGGATGAGAGAACCTACCTGATATTTGACGAATTGCAAATGGTGAAACATTGGGAAAAGGCGATAGAGTCTTTTCGTTTGGATTTTGATGTGGATATCTATATAACAGGTTCAAATGCTTATCTTCTTTCGACAGAGTTTTCTACGATCTTATCAGGAAGATATATTGAAATAAAAATATTACCGCTTTCATTTAAGGAGTTTTTGGATTTTTATGAGTTTGATGTTACCGTGGCACCGGAGGAAAAATTTCAAAAGTATCTGCAGATTGGCGGAATGCCAATATTGAGAGAATATCAGTTTAATGAGGCACGGAGTAACCAGGCATTAGAAGGTATATACTCTACGGTTGTGCTTCGTGATATTTTACAACGTAATGATTCGGCAGACCAAAATATGCTACAAAAAATAGTAATGTTTTTGTGTTCCAATATCGGCAGTATTACATCTCCCAACAGCATAGGAAATGTATTGGCTTACGAAGGAGATATTCAAAAGACGAAAGGTAAAAGCGTAGCCGGAAAAACCGTAGAAAAATATATATCTATGTTACGCAACGCTTTTGTATTTTATTCGGTAGGCAGGTATGATGTAAAAGGGAAACAATTGTTAAAAACTCTCGGGAAAAATTACATCATAGATATGGGGTTTCGCAATATGCTTCTTGGATATCGTGATGGTGACAGAGGACATATTCTGGAAAATATTGTGTTTTTGGAACTGCTTAGAAGGGATTATCGTGTATATATAGGCAAAGTGGGAGATACAGAAGTAGACTTTGTGGCTGAGAAACCGGATGATAAAATGTATATACAGGTGACAGAAAGTATGCAGACCGAAGAAACGAGGGAGAGAGAACTTCGTCCTCTTAGAATGATACCTGATAATTATGAAAAAATAGTTTTATCAATGGATAGGAATTATATAAAATCTTATGAAGGAATCAGATCATTATACTTGATTGACTGGCTGCTTCAGTAGAAAGGAAAGAAGTCGGAATATACAGAGAGGGAGCTGTTACTCCGGTAGATTTTATCTACTTTTGTAACAGCCCCTCTCCTTTTACATTATGATGTAAAATTCCCCTTTTTGCCGTTTCCGGCGCACTGAGCAACATATCATACATCAACGGTGATCCGTAGATGTATCATCGTTCCTCTTACTTACTTCTCTTCCTGATGCTTCTCTGCCCACTTTGCGAGCTGTACATCCTCCTCGGGCTCGTAAGCGCCGAATCTGGATATCGCATTGACGGTAGACATACCGACTGCGAATATTCCGTCCATAATGACTGACACTAAGCGATTCTTCATTTTCCTTCCCTCCTTTTACTCATTAAGATTAGTAGAACTACTATATTACCCGCCATGATGATCTGTCCCGATAATTCTGAGCCTAAAGCCCACAGACTCACGGCAAGACAATACCATGCATTCAGACACAGAAGCGCCTTTTTCTTCGCTCCGGCCAGCCACCCTTCTGCATATTTTTTCCGGTCATTCGGGATTGGCGTAAAAAGTAAAAAAACAAGCTCTCCCACCGCCATACAGCCCAGTCCGTATCCTGCCAAAAATGCGGCATTACAATTTCTGTAAATCTCTACAACACCGATATCCCCCAGCAGATAGAAGCTTATAAAAACGGCAAAACACCCTGCCCGGGTATTTGCATGATATCCTCCCGAATACCTGCGGACGGTCAGGAAAAACAGCAGATAGACAACCGCCTCTAAAAATCTGCCTCGCAATATAGCGAGCATTCCTACCGCCGTCCAGTCGATCAGGGTAGAAAAGATCACATCCAGTCCTACCACATATGCGATTTTTCTATCCTCCTTGATCCAGCCCTTTACGGCAAAAAGATCGGCAAGGAAATGTGACAGTCTAATACTCAGGCTCAAGCCAAACCATGCCTCCCCTTCGATGATATGTACAACTACTTTACGTATTCCAAATCTACTGTAGCATCTCTTTCCTGTAAAAGAAATTCATTTGTCATTTTTGACTACAATTTGTCATTTTTGACCATAAATGATCACATCGGCATAAAACCACTCTCCTTCATCATACGTGATAAGCTCTCCTCCATACCGTCTTACGATCTCACGGATATTCCGCATACCAAATCCATGCCGGCCTGTCTCTTTCTTTGAAGCAAAAGCCTTCACGTCACTGTTCTCTTTTGAAAAAGTGTTGGCGATTTTCAGATAGAGACAGTTAAACTCCTCTCTGACACTGATTTTTACCTGCTTCTCCTCACTTCCCGCAGCTGCTTCCATCGCATTATCCAGCAGATCACCAAGCAAAATACATAAGTCAACCAGTTCCATGATCGTCTCGTCCGGAAACAGGATCTCTTTTTCTATTCGGACCTCCTTCCTTTCGTATTTCTTTTCAATATTCACAACGACCGTCTCCACAATATTCTGGGAAACCGAAATATTCTTCGCGTCGCCACACAGCTCGACGATCATCTGTTTCAGGACACGAAACCCCTCTTCCTTGCGATTCTTTTCAAACAAGTATTGCACGGTAAAAAGCTTATGCTCCAATTCGTGCCGCAGTTGATACAATTCCCGTTCCTGTCCGATAAACTTCTCTATAGATTCTCTCTGCAATACAAGCATATAACTCAGCCTCTCCACTTTGTATTCTTCCTCTGCCGTTCTAACCGCGTGAAAAGACAGATAAATTGCCACGATCACAATACAATGCATCCATGTCATAATGCTGATAATCTTCATTCCAAATGCCGGCTCCATTCTATATAACTCTACAAGTGTACTTGAAAAAAGTACATAAGCACTAAAGGTAAAAATTGGAAAAATGCTGTAACACAGTACAGCTATTCCCTTTTTATGATGGTGAAATATTTTGCGAAAATGTATCAATGCAACTATATAGAGCAACAGCAATATTTTAGTCAATACGAGGAAAACCGCTCTGTAAGGAGCACCCATTGGTTGAAATGCCAGTATATTTCCCGGTTCAATAAGGAAAAAGATAATTGTGAACAGATAAGCGCTGAAATACATGCCAAAATAATATAACACAAATCCAATCAAAAAATTAGTTAAATTGCCTTTTAAAAAGAACCGCCAGAAAAGTGCTGTGATGACTATATCTGCGATCATAGTATACACATTATGAAAACTAATTAAATCCGAAATGAAAATATTCAGAAACAGCAGCCCCGATGATAAAACGATGCCTAAGAAAAGCGCTTTTCTCCCTTTCTTAGGCTCCAGAAAAAGTACCAGAAATATAGAAAATAGAACGGATTCAAAAAGGCTCGCCAGACTTTCACCCACTACGTACCTCCTCCTTCTGTTCTCTCAAATTCATAATGGTCATATGAATTTTTCGTTTGTAGGCACGGCTAATAGGAATTTCCTGTCCATTGGCGAGTACAATCTTATCTGAAAATATTTCCTGTATGTATTCTGAATTGATCAAATATCTGGAATGAGTTCTTATAAAATGATATTTTGACAGCATTTCTTCTACCCCATCGAGCTTCATGCGATATAATTTGCTCTGTCCATCCTCCCACACAAATCGGACATAGTGTTCCTCACTCATGCAAAAGAGAATCTCCATCGGCCTTATCTTATCGGACTGATTTCCCTTACACGAGATTTCTACCACTGCATTTCCTTTCCCGCCCTGCTCCAGCAATACTCTCAACGCATCCGGCAGATCCTTATCCATCTGCGCTTTCCTGATAAATGCTCTTGGTCTTACGTCAAACGCCCGCCACACATATTGTTCATAAAAACTGAGAAAAACAATCTCCGCTTTGACGAAGCAGGCGCGCAGCTTTGCAGCAAGTTCCAGACCATTCATCCCGCTCATCTCAATATCAAGAAAATAGACGTCATATACAACGTTTCGTTGTAAAACCTCCTCCGAATTATGGCAGACGTCACATTCTATCGTGATCCCCAGCTTCTCAGCGTTATCCTGTAAACGCATTTGAAAGATCTCGCAGAAGTTAATATCATCATCCACCAGTATCGCTTTCATTTACAACTCACTATCCTTTCCTCATTCGTATCCTTTCTCTGCATTTTAAATATGTTTATAGTATATCATTATTCTGTGGCACTGAAAAGTTTGCTTCCCGGAAAAAATCGTGGATCTGCTTTCCGATATGCTCCGGAATCTCCGGCACTTCACACAGTTTTTCCACCGACGCTTCCCTGATTTCCTGAATGGATCCGAAATGCCGCATCAGCGCCTTACGTCTTGCAGGGCCCACTCCGGGAATCTCGTCGAGCACCGATTTTACCTGTGCCTTGGAGCGCAGTGACCTGTGATATTCAATGGCGAAACGATGCGCTTCATCCTGGATCCTGGTCACCAGCTTAAAGCCCTCTGAATGGGTATCAATGGGAATTTCCACATTCTGATAATACAGCCCTCTGGTGCGGTGGTTGTCATCCTTTACCATGCCGCAGACCGGAATATCCAAATGTAATTCCTCCAACACCTGCAAAGCGATATTCACCTGTCCCTTGCCGCCGTCCATCAAAAGCAGGTCGGGAAATTTCGTAAAGCTGCCGAAAGCGTGATCCACTTCACGGCGGTTCAGCTCCTCCTTCTCCTCCATGCCATGAACAAACCGTCTGGTCAGCACCTCTCTCATGCAGGCGTAATCATCCGGCCCGGACACGGACTGAATGCGGAACTTTCGGTAATCGCTGCGCTTCGCCTTGCCCTTCTCAAAGACTACCATGGAGCCTACATTAGCGAAGCCGCTTATATTGGAAATATCGTACGCCTCCATTCGGCTTACATCCTCCAGGTCCAGCAGTGCCGCAATCTCTTTCATGGCGCCGATGGTGCGCCCCTCTTCCCTGCGAATTCGCTCTCTGTCCTGGCTCAAGATCAGTCTGGCATTCTGCGCTGCCAGCTCCACCAGCTTCTCCTTCGCGCCCTTTTTCGGCACGCGCAGATAGACCCTGCTGCCCTTTCTGGTGGTAAGCCATTTCTCCAGAATCTCAATATCCGCAATCTCCTCCTGCAGCATCAGCTCTCTGGGAATATAAGGGGTGCCGGCATAAAACTGTTTCACGAAGTCGAGAAGGATCTGGGCGCGCTCGCAGCCCTCCACATGGGTCATATAAAAATGGTCTCTGCCGATCAGCTTTCCATCGCGCACAAAAAACACCTGCACCACCGCATCCCGTTCATCTCCCGCCATGGCGATGATATCTTTATCCTCGCCGTCCGAATCCGTGATTTTCTGTTTCTGCGCCACACTCTTAACGCTGTTATAAAGATCCCGATAGCCTGCTGCTTCCTCGAACTCCATTTTTTCTGACGCGTCTGTCATTTTCTGTTCCAATTCCCGAAGCATAGGCTTATAGTTTCCGTTCAGAAAATCCAGCGCCTCCTCGACCCGTTCCCGATAGGCTTCTTTACTGATATAATCCTGACAGGGCGCAGCGCACTGCTTGATATGATAATTCAGACAGGGACGCTCCAGCCCGATATCTCTGGGCAGCCTGCGGTTACAGGTCTTAAGCTGATAAAGCTTATTCAGCAGATCTATGGTATCCTTCACTGCCGCCGCACTGGTATAGGGGCCGAAATATTTGGATTTATCCTTTTTCATCTCCCTGGACAACAAAATGCGCGGATACTCCTCCCCCATCGTCACCTTAATATAGGGATAGGTCTTATCATCCTTCAGCATCGTGTTATATTTCGGGCTGTACTCCTTGATCAGATTATTCTCCAGAACCAGCGCTTCCAATTCCGAATCCGTCACAATATATTCAAATCGTGCGATCTGCTGCACCATCTTGTCGATCTGGGGTCCCCGCCCCACGATCTTCCGAAAATAGGAGCGCACCCGGTTGTGCAGATTGACTGCCTTGCCCACATAAATGATCGTATCCTTGTCGTCGTGCATCAGATATACGCCCGGCGCATTGGGCAGCTTTTTTAATTCCTCGTCAAAATTGAACATACCATATCCCCTGTTTATATTTGCTTTCGTGTCCATTATACCATAAGCCCAGACGTCAAAAAACAAAAAATAAGGCAAAGCCCACACGGACTCTGCCCTATCGCATTTTCCAATGTTTTATTTTTCGTCCGCGTGATGCTCCGGATCGGGCGCCTGCGAAAACAACCCTCTGTTGACGGGCGGCGCCTGCTGCCCGGATGGGCTCTGCTCGCCTGCCGGTGTTTCCGGTACCCCAACAGGCCGCTGTACATCAACGGGCATTCCCTGCCCCTGTCCGGGCGCGGGAGCTAGCTGCTGTTCCTGAGATTTCATTGCCGCATCGGCCGCCTGCTCCTGTGGCTGCTTCGGCTCTTCGCCAGCCGTCTTCTCCTCTTCCTCCTTAGGCTCCGGAATCCCCTTCTCCTTTCGGTAGATCTTCATAAATTCCTTGCCCGTAATGGTCTCCTTCTCGATCAGGTGAGCCGCCAGCTTGTCCATGATCGCGCGGTTTTCCTTCAGAAGCTTTTTCGCCTTCTTATAGCTCTCATGCAGCAGCTTCATCACTTCTGTATCGATGTCCGCCGCAGTCACTTCCGCACAGGTCAGGGACGCCCTGCCGTCCAGATACTGGCTTTCCACTGTGGCAAGTCCCATCAGACCGAACTTTTTGCTCATACCGAAACGGGTGATCATATTGCGGGCAATGCTGGTGGCCTGCTCGATATCATTTGCCGCGCCAGTCGTAACCGTATCAAAAACAATTTCCTCCGCCGCACGGCCAGCCAACAGGCTTACCAGCCTGTCTCGCAGCTCTGCCTCGGTATCCAGATACTTCTCTTCTTCCGGCACATGCATCACATAGCCCAGCGCTCCCATCGTGCGGGGCACAATGGTGATCTTCTGTACCGGCTCGGAATTTTTCTGCAAAGCGCTCACCAGCGCATGTCCTACCTCATGATAGGAGACGATCTTGCGTTCCTCCTTGCTCATGACGCGGTCTTTCTTCTCCTTGCCCACAAGCACCTGCTCCACCGCATCAAAAAGATCCTTCTGGCTCACATACTCCCTGCCCATCTTCACGGCATTGATAGCCGCCTCATTGATCATGTTAGCCAGATCAGAACCCACGGCTCCGGAAGTCGCCAGCGCGATCTCATTTAAATCCACCGTATCATCCATGAGCACATCCTTGGCATGCACCTGCAAAATCTCTACACGACCTTTCAGATCCGGCTTGTCCACGATGATCCGTCTGTCAAACCGTCCCGGACGAAGCAGCGCCTTATCCAGAATCTCCGGCCTGTTAGTTGCCGCCAGAATAATGATTCCCTTTTTTCCGTCAAAACCGTCCATCTCGGAGAGAAGCTGATTCAGGGTCTGCTCCCGCTCCTCGTTGCCGCCGCCGTACTTGGAGTCACGGCTTCTGCCGATGGCATCGATCTCATCGATAAACACGATACATGGCGCATTCTTTTCCGCTTCCTTAAAAAGATCGCGTACACGGGATGCTCCTACACCTACATACAATTCAATAAAATCAGAACCCGACAGAGAGAAGAACGGCACATGCGCTTCGCCCGCCACCGCTTTCGCCAGAAGGGTCTTACCTGTACCGGGAGGCCCCACAAGGAGCGCTCCTTTGGGCAGTCTTGCACCAATCTTGGAATACTTACCCGGATTGTGCAGGAAATCAACCACCTCTACCAGAGATTCCTTCGCCTCATCCTCCCCGGCCACATCCTTGAAGGTGATGCCCGTCTCCTTCTGCACGTAGGCCTTCGCGGTACTCTTGCCCACGCCCATAGGGCCGCCCTTGCCGCCCATACGCCGAAAGAGCAGACTTAAAAGTCCCCACATTAAAAGTACGGGCAGAATATAGTACAGTAAAACTGTCATGATCACACTGGAACTGTCGGAAACTTCTTTCTTCATCTCCACATTATGCTCTAAAAGCCTCAGTGCCAGCGTATCATCGTCCTCCATCTTGCCGGTATAGTAAGTGATCGAGCCCATACTATAATTATAGAGAAAAGAGGTTTCCTTCTGCTCTGTCTTAGGATAGATCGTGATGCGGTCAGAGCCTACCTGAACATTTTTTACCTTTCCGCTCTCCACCATCTGGATAAATTCATTATAAGTGATCTCCTGATTGGTCGCGCCCGTCATCATCTTCATAAACGCACTGATACAAAGCAGCGTGATCAGCGCCGCCACCACAAGCATGATAAGGCTCTGCCTGCGCGGATCGCCGCCGGAGCTTCCCGGTCCCCCCGGACCGCCCTGTCCTCCATTATTGCCGGGGCCGCCGGGACCCGGACCGCCGCCGTTATCATATTGATTAACATTATCTGCCATGAGGCATCCTCACTTTCCTGTACTGTATATATGATTCGTATTGATCACACTACTTATATTATAATTGATACCATGATAAATCAATAAGAGAATTATGAATTTGTGGACACATATATTAAAGTATTATAAAGTTTTTCCCCTTTTTTTCTCTAATTTTCTTTTTTAGTATAGATTTTCCATCCAAATTTCTCTATAATATTTATAGCTATTCAGAGCCATGCAGATTTAT
>CAMWMO010000022.1 GCA_947175305.1 uncultured Lachnospiraceae bacterium | reverse complement strand
TTTATGCACTGTAGCCATATCAAAATAACATACGTTATCCCAAATCTTCGCATGCTCTTCTATCCGCTCGTCCTGAAGGATGATAGGTACATCATCGCTTCCCTCAACGCCAAAATACGCCGTCAGATCCGCTCTTTCCTTGGAATAGGAATATTTTTCCAGCACTTTCGCTCCAAATCCTGCTGCCGCAATCAATATAATAAGGACGATCGCGACTATCACCGGAATCACTTTTTTCATTTGTCCAGCTCCTTTTTGACCGTCTGTAGTAAACGTCGACCAGGCAGGGAAGTTTTCCCTCTCCTGCCCGCCGCGTTCACTACGATTATATCAAACTATTCCCTTTCAGTCATCCTTTTTTTATGCGTTGTCGGCCGCCGACGTTCGTTAGCGGGAACTTCCTGACGCCATCACCGTTTCTGTACCACCGCTTTGATAAAAAACAGATCACAGACCCTCCCATGCTGCATCCTTCAAAAAGAAGTAGAAAGAAACAATAAAATAACTCAACCGTGATATACTAACAGCATATGATATATGAGGGTGGAAATCGTTCTGAAGATATCTCCGACATGCAGATAAAATAAAAAAATAACTGTATAACCTACTCATTCCTTGTGAATTATATTTGTGGTAGAGAAGAGTAAGATATGACTCTGACCAGGCACATCGCCCATAAGACTATCTTCGCTCAGATATCGCAAAGATACAGATGTTATTTCGCCTTGCATGCCTCCTTTCCCTGCGGACTATCGGAGAACATCTTGTAGTACGATTATACCCATAATCTGACAATATATGCAAGCATTTTCTAAAATTATTAAAAATTTTTAAACACTTTCCGCGCGCTATTGACGAAAAGCGACGTCTGGGATTAAGATACACTTAATCAGAACGCATATTAAAATAAAGGAAGCGAATTAAAATATGAAAATAGAAAAAGTAAATGAACAACAGATCCGCTGTACCCTTACCAGAGAGGATCTGCGAAACAGAGAATTGAAAATCAGCGAGCTGGCTTACGGCACCGAAAAAGCTAAAAGCCTTTTCCGGGAGCTGATACAGCAGGCCGCCTGCGAATGCGGCTTTGAGGCGGAGGATATCCCCCTTATGATCGAGGCGATCCCTTTAAATGCAGAGTGCATCGTCCTGATCGTCACCAAGGTGGAGGATCCGGAGGAACTGGATACCCGTTTTGCCAAGTTTGCGCCTTCCGTCCACGATGAGGACTTCGACCCGGAGGATCACGAGGACAACGCAGCTCTGATCGAAGCGTTCGCCGACAGCGCGGATGAAGTCCTGAATCTCCTGCGCAAGATGGGAACCACAGAGGACGGCGATCATCCTGCAAAGACCTCTGCCCAGGGCAATGCACAGCCTGCCCGCAGCAATAACGACAAGCTGGCAAGCCGTCTCTTCTCTTTCCGCTCCCTGCGTGAAGTGACCAGACTCGCCCATGTAGCAGGCTCCTATCAGGGAAAGGGCTCACTCTATAAAGAAGGGGCAAACGGTGCATACCTGCTCCTTCTGGATCCTGTCGAGACAGACGCTGCAAACTACAACCGTCTTTGCAATCTGATCTCAGAGTATGCTAAAGCAGAAAAGACCACACAGGCTACCAAAGCTTATCTGGAAGAACACTGTGAGCCTATTATTAAGGATAATGCACTGGAGATGTTGACCAAATTATAAAATATTGAAACAAACGAAACGCAAAAGGCGGTGATTCAAACGTCACCGCCTTAAATAATTCTATAACTTGTACGACCTTACACAGCCGCAATCTTGGTCATCAGCGCATCCACCTCGATACCGTGCACCATAGCCGCTTCTTCCAGCGTCTCTCCCTGTGCGGAAGGGCATCCGAGACAGTGCATCCCGATCTCCAAAAGCACGGGTGCAATATCCGGATTGATCTGCAGTGCCTCTCCTATTGTGGTTTCCTTTGTAATATCTGCCATGATTCTGTACCTCCATATTTTCTATTATAATATATCCTTATTTTTTGTGCCAATACGATTATAGAATAATGTACCATTTCCGTCAAGCGATGCCCTTTTAGAGTTCATAGCACCGTGCAATTTTCACAAAAATTTAATACATTTTTTGGAATTTGTATGAGAAAAAGAACAAAGGTCTTCTTGACTGATATTCGGAAGATGGAATATAATATTCTTACCACGTTTAGGTTACTTTATTATCAAAACATTTCAATAGGAGGTTGGTACAAAAATGAGACCAGAATGGAAAGATTTTGTAGGCGGCAAATGGGACAAAGAAGTCAATGTGCGTGACTTCATCCAGAGAAACTATCATCCTTATGATGGTGATGAGTCCTTTTTAGCTGAGGCTACACAGAACACCAAGGATTTATGGGCACAGGTTCTTGACTTACAGAAGCAGGAGCGTGAGGCAGGCGGCGTTCTTGATATGGATACCAAGGTTGTGTCCACTATCACATCCCACGGCCCCGGCTATCTGGACAAGAGCAAGGAGACCATCGTAGGTTTCCAGACCGACAAGCCTTTCAAGCGTTCCTTACAGCCTTACGGCGGTATCAGAATGGCTGAGAAAGCTTGTTCTGACAATGGTTATGAGGTAGATCCCGAGATCAGCGAGTTCTTCTCCACCCACAGAAAGACACATAACGCAGGCTGCTTCGATGCATACAATGCTGAGATGAGAGCTTGCCGTTCTTCCCACATCATTACAGGTCTTCCGGATGCTTATGGCCGCGGCCGTATCATCGGTGACTACAGACGTGTGGCTCTGTACGGTATTGACAGACTGATCGAGGACAAACAGGCACAGAAGGATTCCACCGGACGTGTTATGACAGACGATGTGATCCGTCTTCGCGAGGAGATCTCCGAGCAGATGGTAGCTCTGAAGCTGATGAAGGAGATGGCTGCTTCCTACGGCTGCGATATCTCCAAGCCCGCTTCTAACGTACAGGAAGCTATCCAGGCTACTTACTTCGGATATCTTTGCTCCGTTAAAGAGCAGAACGGTGCTGCAATGTCTCTTGGCCGTACTTCTACATTCCTTGATATCTACGCAGAGAGAGATCTTGCTAACGGCACATTCACAGAGCAGCAGATTCAGGAGTTCGTTGATCACTTCATCATGAAGTTAAGATGCGTGAAGTTCGCACGTACACCTGAGTACAACCAGATCTTCGCAGGCGATCCGGTATGGGTAACAGAGTCCCTCGGCGGTGTTGGTGTTGACGGTCGTCACATGGTAACCAAGATGAGCTTCCGTTATCTGCACACACTGACCAACTTAGGTCCTTCTCCCGAGCCGAACCTGACAGTTCTCTGGTCTACCAGACTTCCTGAGACCTGGAAGAAATACTGCGCAAAGATGTCCATCCAGACCTCTTCTATCCAGTATGAGAACGACGATCTGATGAGAGTGACTCACGGTGATGACTACGGCATCGCATGCTGCGTATCCTCTATGGTTATCGGTAAGGAGATGCAGTTCTTCGGCGCACGTGCAAACGTTGCCAAGTGCCTGCTGTACGCTTTAAACGGCGGTGTTGACGAAGTTACCAAGAAGCAGGTTGGTCCTAAGTACCGTCCTGTTAGCGGCGATGTTCTGGATTACGACGATGTAATGGATAAGTTCATCGACATGCTTGAGTGGCAGGCAGACGTGTATGTAAATACATTGAACATCATTCACTATATGCATGACAAATACTGCTATGAGAGAGCAGAGATGGCTCTTCATGACAGAGATGTTAAGCGTTACTTCGCAACAGGTGTTGCAGGTCTCTCCATCGTGGCCGATTCCCTCTCCGCTATCAAGTATGCGAAGGTTGAGCCCATCAGAGACGAGGACGGCATCATCGTTGACTTTAAGACCACCGGCGACTTCCCGAAATATGGTAACGATGACGACCGCGTAGATGAGATCGCTCAGGAGATCGTTCACAAGTTCATGACAGCGATCAGAAGACACCACACCTACAGAAACGGTGTACCTACAACCTCTATCCTTACCATTACTTCCAATGTAACCTACGGTAAGGCTACAGGTAACACACCCGACGGACGTAAGAAAGGCCAGCCTTTCGCACCCGGTGCTAATCCGATGCACGGCCGTGATACTCATGGTGCGGTTGCTTCCTTATCTTCCGTATCCAAGCTTCCGTTCAATGATGCACAGGATGGTATCTCCAATACCTTCACCATCATTCCGGGCGCTCTTGGTAAAGAGGATCAGGTATTCGCAGGCGACATCGAACTTGACCTGAACAAATAAACGAAGTAAATCCCTTCGGGATTAACTTCTCGAGCACTGCTTCGCAGGCTCGGCATAGCATACAGTCAAAGGAGTTGTTATGGATAACAACCAGATGATCGATGATTTTATTAAAATGATGGATTCCGGGATGGCGCAGGGCGTCGGACATGTAAATGTGGACGTGGACGCCACCTCGGAAGATGCTAAAAACGTGCAGACGATGGGGTGCACGGATTGCTCCCGCACTCCGTTAGCCTGCAGTGTACCGACCCTTCATGACGGGTTGGACGACTTTAAATAAAGGAGGACATTACAATGGCAGCAAATGCTCAGGTAGACAACTTAGTATCATTATTAGATGGTTATGCAACAAAGGGTGGTCATCACCTCAACGTAAACGTGCTCAACAGAGACACTTTACTGGATGCGCAGAAGCATCCTGAGAATTACCCTCAGTTAACCATCCGTGTTTCCGGCTATGCAGTAAACTTCATCAAGCTTACACCGGAACAGCAGGCAGATGTTATCTCCCGTACTTTCCACGAGAGTGTATAATAAATCGAGTGCTCACGCACTCGATTGAGAGAATGCTTCGCATTCTCCTTAATAAGCCAAAAAGCCAGTCGGATATCCGGCTGGCTTTTTTTGTCTTTATACCTATGGTTTTTTGCGCGTGGATAGCGTATACTATAGGTATCATACGCAAAGAGAGGCGGTAATTTTATGCAAGGCAGAATACATTCTTTAGAGAGCTTTGGAACAGTTGACGGTCCGGGGACCAGATTTGTGGTCTTTGTGCAGGGCTGTCCTATGCGGTGCGCCTACTGCCACAACCCCGATACTTGGGAGATGAACGGCGGCACACTGATGGAGCCCGAAGAAATCTTTGAACAATATAAGAGAAATGAGGCATTCTATAAGGGCGGCGGTATCACTGTCACCGGCGGAGAACCTCTGATGCAGGTAGATTTTCTGATCGACTTGTTTACCATTGCAAAGAAAAATAATGTACACACCTGCATTGATTCCTCCGGCATTGCCTATAAAAAGAACGCCAATCCCGAATGGCTTGCAAAGCTGGATCGTCTGATGGAATTGACTGATTTAGTCATGCTCGATATCAAGCATATTGATCCGGAAAAACACAAGGAGCTTACTTCTCAGCCAAACGATGGCATTCTGGCTTTTGCAGAATATTTGAACGAGAAGCATGTGGATATGTGGATCCGCCACGTTATTGTCCCGGGTATCACCGACGACGACGAGTATCTCTACAAGCTGGGATATTTTATCGGCGGTTTCACGAATCTAAAGGCGCTTGATGCACTCCCCTATCACACCATGGGTGAATCCAAATATGAAAAACTTGATATGGAATATAAACTTGCAGGCGTTCCCGCTATGGAGAAGGATAAGCTTGTGGAGAAAAAGAAAGTGATCCTGGACGGCATCCGCAAACGTCGGGAGGAAGACGGGATTTCCTAGATCTGCGCACGTCCTATTTTGCCAGGCCGAATTGCCAGATTTCCTCTTGTATTCATCTTCATTTTATATTAAAATGAGAAAAGAGTGATTGATAAAAAAATATCAATTTCATCGACAACACACTAACAAATAACAAGGAGGATATTATTATGGCATATGTGATCAGTGATGCTTGCGTAGCTTGCGGTGCATGTGAAGGTCAGTGCCCGGTAGGCGCTATCAGCATGGGCGACGGCAAGTTTGAGATCGACGCTTCTAAGTGCATCGATTGTGGATCCTGTGCAGGTGTTTGCCCGACAGGTTCTATTGCTCAGGGTTAATTCCCGATACTTATGCCCGTGCACTCTTAATCGAGTGCGCGGGTATTATTTTTTCCCTCTGTTAATAAATCGTTCTTTGGGTGAATGACGCTGACGGATCATCTCATCAATCTTGCGGTAATGTTCCTCCTCCTGCTTCCAATGTGCTTCATCCCTCTCCTCCTGCTGCCTGAACTGATAATCCAGCTCCTTTAGGATACTCTCCTTGATCTCAGTACACATTTCCTGATTAGCGCTTTTTACCGCCTCCGTCACCATATGCTGTAAAAGATATTGCAGTCTGGCCGCTTTCTTTGTCTTTTCATCCTCCGGTTCCTCATACTCCTGCAGCTCCTCCCTTGGCATCTCCACCACAGTTTCCTTCCCCTTTGACATCGTAACCATATACTTCTTTGCTTTTTTCATAACCATATCCTCCACTTTTTCTTCCAGAGACTCTGTGTCCTTCCGATCTTCCGTCCGATCCAGGAACCCGTTATCTCCCTGCAAGACCAGCCGTATCGCCTTAAGCTGCAAACCCTGCTCCTTCAAGAGCCTGATCCGGCTGAATGTCTCTATATCCTTTTGTGTGTAGCAACGGTGTCCCATCTCATTGCGTTTGATCCCGAGCTGCAGCTCCTCCTCCCAGTATCGAAGCACATGGGGCTCCACCTGCACCTTCTTGGACGCTTCTGAGATGTAATAAATCGTATCTTCCATGTAAATTCCCTCCCTTGAACACAAAAAGAGACTCCCCGTTTCGGGTCGTCTCTTTTGTATAATCATATCTCTATGTACGCTCAGCACGCGCCATTCGCAAAACGCGCTTTCAGCGCTTCTCCGCCGTTTCACGGCTCATTTTGCTCATATACGGGCGCTCCCTCAGACCACAACCCGGCTGCCAGCCTCGTGCAAGCACGGTCTGATCATCCGTATGTGGTCTGGCTGAGCTATTTCGCTAGATTTGCAAATTTGGTATAATCCGGCAGCCAAACCAGCTCCACTGTGCCGATTGGGCCGTTTCTCTGTTTCGCAATGATGATCTCCGCGATGCCTTTCTTCTCCGTATCTTTATTATAGTAATCATCCCGGTAGATGAACATCACCACATCGGCATCCTGCTCGATGGCGCCGGACTCTCGCAGATCCGACAGCATCGGTCTGTGATCGGGCCGCTGTTCCACTGCACGGGAAAGCTGAGACAGTGCCACCACGGGCACGTGCAGTTCTCTCGCCAGCGCCTTCAGGGATCTGGAAATATCCGATATCTCCTGCTGTCTGGAATCTGTCGATCTGCCGCTTCCCGACATCAGCTGCAGATAATCGATAATGACCATCTCCAGATTGTGCTCCAGTTTATATTTACGGCATTTAGAGCGAAGCTCCGAAATGCTGATACCCGGCGTATCATCTATAATGAGATTTGATTTACCGATCTGTGCCGCGCTCTCGATCAGCTTCTCCCACTCCGCCTCCGAAAGATTTCCTGTCCTCAGATGCTGGGAATCCACCTTCGCCTCCATGGAGAAAAGACGGTTTACAAGCTGTTCCTTGGACATCTCCAGACTGAAGATCGCCACCGTTTTATTCTGCTTAAATGCCACATATTCCGCCACATTCAGGACAAACGCCGTCTTGCCCATGGAGGGTCTTGCCGCTACCAGAATGAGGTCGGAGGGCTGCATACCTGCGGTCCTATAATCCAGATCCAGAAAACCGGTCGCTACGCCTGTCACATTGCCCTTGTTGCGGGAAGCACGCTCTATGTTATCCATAGTATCCATCACGATCTGCCGGATCGGAACAAACTCGTCTGCACCTCTCCGCTGTATCAGATCGAACACTCGCTTCTCCGTATCCGCAAGGATGGTCTCCAGACTCTCCTTGCCCACATAACAATCATTGGCAATCTCTTCATTTAAACGGATCAAGCGTCTAAGTACTGCCTTATCCGCCACGATTCCCGCATAATACTTTACATTGGCAGAGGTAGGCACTGCCGTGATCAGATCTCTGATAAACTCGGGACTACTGACCTCGGGAGGTACATCCTTCTCCTTCAACCTGTCCTGCAAGGTCACCAGATCCACCGGCTTGCCCTCATCATGCAGCTCCACCATAGAATCAAATAAAACGCCGTACTGCTTATTATAAAAATCTTCACCCTGCACGATCTCAGATGCCACCACAATGGCTTCCCGATCCATGATCATGGCGCCGATGACGGACTGCTCCGCCTCCATACTGTGAGGCAATATTCTCTTTAATAACGCTTCTTCTGCCGCCATAATTACCCTTCGATCACTTTAACCCTAAGCTTTCCTGTTACCTTCGGATGGAGCTTTACCCCCACCTCATAGGCGCCCAGTGCCTTGATCGCTTCCGGAAGCTGTATCTTTTTCTTATCCAATTCCAGACCGCACTGATCCTTCGCTGCCTGTGCGATCTCCTTAGAAGAAACGGAGCCAAAGGTTCTGCCACCCTCACCGGATTTGATCGTGAGAGTTACCTCTTTTGTTTCCAGCGTTTTGGCAAGCTCCTGTGCCGCCTCCAGCTGCTCCTTCGCCACCTTATCCGCATTGGCCTTCTGCAGCTTCAGATCGTTCTTATTCTTAGCGTTCGCTTCCACGCCCAGCTTCTTAGGCAGCACAAAATTTCTCGCATACCCATCGCTGATATCCACGATATCGCCCTTCTTACCAAGTGTTTTCACATCCTCCAACAAAATAACCTTCATCTGTATTTCTCCTTTATCTTGTTATATACCCATGCAAAAGAATGCGCTTTCTGCATTCTTCAGGATTTAATTGCAAAGCAATTTAATTTAGTTCGCCTTCTTCTATCATAGCATCCAGCGTCCTCTTGATGCTCTCAATCCCTTCCTCAATGGTACCGCTCTCCATCTGTGCACCGGCCACATTCAGATGGCCGCCGCCGCCCATTCTCTCCATGACAACCTGCACGTTCGCCTCGTCGATAGACCGGGCGCTGATATAGATCGTTCCATTGTATTTGGTAAGGACAAAGCTTGCCTTGATACCCTTAATATTGAGCAGCTCGTTAGCCGCCTGCGCTCCCACAACCGTAGGGCTCGCCACATCCTCCCCGGTACAGACGGATATCGCATAAAAACGCCTGTATATCTCCGCCTGACTGACTGCATCCGCCTTCGCCTTGTACTCTGCCGCATCATCTCTAAACAGCTTTCTGACGCGGGTAACATCCGCACCGTTTCTGCGCAGGAAAGCCGCCGCCTCAAAAGTTCTCACGCCTGTTTTCGTCATGAAATTATTCGTATCTATCATAATGCCGGAATACATAACATCAGCTTCCTCGGATCTCAGCCGCAGATCATCGC
>CAMWMO010000021.1 GCA_947175305.1 uncultured Lachnospiraceae bacterium | reverse complement strand
AGCCCGTTATTCTCCATAAATGTTTTGGGCGCAAGACATACCTTACTGCCGGAATCGTACTCTTCCTCATTGATGTCACGGCCTTCACAGATATAAGCCTGCCCGTTATAAAAAGGCATGAGCAGGCAGGTTTTGTTGGTTCCTGTGACCGGCTGGCAATTCTGCCAGACTAACTCCAGCTTTCCCAGATTCACAAGTCGTTTCCCTGCATCCGTTTCATAGAAGCCTTCGGTGACCTCAAAAATCTGTTGTCCATCCAGAAAAGAATTTTCTACCATGCTTCCATCCGGCAGACAAAGGCCTGATTCCAGAGAGTCGGGTATATATTCCAGACCGATATGCACCTCATTCTTTGATTTCATCAGTTCATCGTAGGCTTTCCCATGTATATAAAGGCCATGGCCTAAGATAGCGGCATAAGTTTTGTCCTTATACAGCATCTCAGGGTTCGGATTCCTGTGATCACAAAAGTAATCTACCATGCCTTCCAATCGTTCATCTCCGCCGATTACCTTTGTAATTTTGATCTGAACCGATTCATCGGGCATACAGTCCTCCATCGGTGAAAATTCCGCGATGAGGTCCCACGCGATCGCATTGGGATTTAGACTGTTATTATACATCAGATACTCCGGCACATAAGAGACATAGAGAGTTCTTTGCTCCGGGTCCGCCATATATTCTGCATCGGGAAAGAACATATCCTCAGGGGTATAGTAAGAGCTGTATTGTGCTTTTTTTCTCACATCATAGTCCTTGGTCTCCGCATTCCACAACAGGTTCTGCTCAAAGGAATCCGGAACCTGCCGCACTGTCCCGATGGTCAGGAAACGATCTTCATACTGCGCCATGGTACTGTTCCCTTTCAGCCAGATACAGGTGCCGAGTGTCATAAGAAGCCCCGCAAAGACCATTAAAATGAGAAAGAGCACTGTCCGCACAGGCGTGCGCATCATCTGCTTTAAGCTGTTTTTCATCCGCGCACCACCTCCAACGCACCATCCAGCATGCCATAGACCACATCCGCTGCCTCAGCTACCTTCTCGTTGTGGGTGACCACGATCACCGCATAGTTTTCCTCATGGGCCAGCTTGCAGAGCAGTTCCACGATCACACTCTCATTTTGGCTGTCCAGATTTCCGGTAGGTTCATCGGCAAGAAGAATCTGCCCGCCGGAAGACATGGCTCTGGCGATAGCTACCCTCTGCTGTTCCCCGCCGCTGATCATATTAGGCATCTTTCCGTACAGGTTGTCCGGCAGTCCCACTTTGGCAAGAAACTCCTGAGCGCGGTTTTTTACCTCTTTCTTAGATATGTGCTGCAGCTGCATGGGAAACATGACATTTTCCAATACTGTCAGGAGTGGAAAGAGATGAAACGCCTGATAGATCACGGAAGCCCGGTTCATCCGGTAGGCATCCCGGTCAATCTCACGGATATCCTTACCGTCTATATACAGGTTACCCTCTGTGGGCACGTCAAGCCCTGCCAGAAGCGAGAGAAAAGTGCTCTTTCCGCTGCCGGACTTGCCTGTGATCGCGTACACTCTGCCCTGTTCAAAGGAACAGCTTACCTCCGTGAGTGCCTTGGTTTTCTGGTATTTAGACTGATAAATATATCCTACATTTTTCGCTTCAATGATCTTAACCATAGCTTCCTCCCTGTTTATTGCTGTGTCGACAGAAGATATACCACACTGCCCCTGCTCATCCGTCCGTAAGCTGCCGCTGCTCCAATCGCATATGCCGCAAGGAGCACGCCGTTCACAACAGCCATCGTTGTGAGAGAAGGAGAAATCACCGCGATCACCGCATCCCCTATCAGATTCCCGATCAGAACCAGTATTATCTGTTCCAATAGAAACAGCATCGAACCCTTTAGTTTTTTGACTCCCTGCAGTCGCAGCAAGGCAAATTCATCTTTCCTGCTGTTGCCGGAGAGGTAGCTCACCACATAACCGATCAGCAGGACGAGGATACATACTGCCGGGAAAAAAGACTGCATCAATTCGATGGTATGTCTTAAGTCAGTAGCGCTGGCAATGAAACTGGCATCCCTGACCGTGAGTGCATATCCCGTGTAGGAATCCATTGCTTCCGCCGACGTTTCCATCAGCCCGATCTCCTGCATATCCGCTTTGAAAGCGTTTAGATTCAGCGGATCTTTGACATGAAATGTAATCGTATCTGCAAAAAACTTAAGGCCACATTGCTCGAAATAATTCCGTGCCGTCTTTGCGGGTATGATCACATCTGTGGCTATCGCATTGGTCTTACCCACAATATCCTCCATGGTTCCCACGATAGTAACCTCTACCGTCCCTCCCATAGAATGTATTTCTATTTTGCTAAATTCGCTGGCCGGATCATAATAATAGCATTTTAAAGTAATCTGATCTCCAATTTCCCATCCGCGCTTTTTCAGTATGTTTTCGTTGACAATGCACTCCATTCTGTCCGAGGTAAGCAGCTCATCTACGTTTCCAGTTGTCATATGGATCATATCATTAGACAGCTCTCCCACTGCCTCGACTTTATTGGCGCCGACCACATACAGGTTCAGGTATTTGGAGTATTCGGCCTCCTTAAAATCCCCCTCGCCCGCCATTATGACGGTCATGTAAGAAAGATCCTTCACCTGGTCAGATTGTTGTAAGCCGTCCAGAATCTGTTCCGAAATGAACAACCCATTTCCAAGAGAACCGTTTAAATTGGTAATCTGGCAATAAATGGGCACATTCTGTGCCAGATCAGTAAGCTGTCTCTGGTAGCTGCTGATACTCCCGAAATACAGGTTCAGAAGGAGTACAAGCATAACGCTGATCCCTATTGTGATCAGATTGGCGATTTTTCTTCTTTTTAGGCTGTATGACAGATAATGAATCATCTCATCCTCCCCGGCAATACTTATAGGTCAACTCTAGCATAGAGGCAGGGGTTTTGCAATGAACGGCTAACGGTACGCAGTTAAATATGTTGTAAAAGGCCGTTTTTTTGTTGTGGAGGGGAGGAGCAGTTTACCGCGTTGTTGGTATTTTTTAAAAATATATGGTACACTGAAAAAGCATAGCCGCTTAGAAAATATAACTGATCTTATTATGAAAAACGGAGACTGACATGGAAGATGGAAAAGTGATCTTAAAAAAAGTAATCGTGGATGATACCATCGAGACCGAAAAAGAAAAGCAGGAAAAAGCAGAGGACTTACAGCCGACACTTTCTGATGATATCAATATGCTGGTGACCAGTATGATTCACAAGGAGGATGGGAGCACCTTTGCGCGGGTTTCCTTTCTGAGAGAAGAGGATTGGGCGGAAGGGATCGTGCCGGGCGGAAAGATAGAGAAATCGAAGGGTTTCAGCGAAGAGGAGATTGAAAAGCTGGAAGCCTATCTTGCGGGTGAGGAAGAGATGATTTTGCAGCAGGCGAAGGGGATCAATCCCCTCAGAAATCTGTTTGATATGTCTTAAAAAAAGTGACAGATAAAACGGCGGAGGTACTTATGATATTTGGGGATTTTTCAGGGTGGACAGCACAGAACTTAATCATACGGATCGTGGTATCCGTGGTGCTGGGTGGCGCGATCGGTTTAGATCGCGGGATGAAGCATCGCGGTGCAGGCACCAAGACGATCACCGTGGTCTGTCTTGCCTCCACGCTGGTTATGCTGACGGAGCAATATATTCAGGTCAATTTTCCGGGGCTTGCCAATATGAACCGTCTGGCGGCGCAGGTTATCAGCGGCGTGGGTTTTCTGGGTGTGGGCACGATCATCATCTCGAATCATAGGGTAAAGGGACTTACTACGGCGGCTACCCTCTGGGCCAGCGCAAGCGTCGGACTGGCGGTAGGAATCGGCTTTATTGATGGTGCTGTGCTTATTACGCTGATCATGCTGTGTTCCCTTCATGTGCTCCCCTTTATTGAGCGGTTTGCCACCAGAAAATCCCGCTACTGCAACGTGATCATTGATCTGGAAGAAAGCCGGTATATTCACAAGATTGTTCAGGAACTCAAAGAGGCGGATATTTCTGTCGATTCTATGGAGATCAGCACACCACATGCGAATGGTGATGACAGCGTAGTGGTTCATTTGGTTCTTTATATGAAGAAGCCCAAAGAAAATATGGAGATTTACGAGATTATCACGAAATCGGACAAGGTGATATCTGTAGATTTTTTGCGGTAAATAAGTCTCATAGTTGAAGATACTATGATTTATGTTCGCTCAATGCTAATCCAATTAATCGGTCCGCCTGATCCGCCATAAACAGAGGAAGATTTAAAACGTCATCATTCAGCTTCAGGTTGTCAAGAGAGAAGCGCACGCGCAGTTTGACCTGATCCGAGAACAGATCCTTAAACTTCTTGAGGCTCTTGCAGGTGGTGTTGGCTTCGGACTTAACTTCCACGGGGAAAATATCATTCTCTCGCTGAATAAGGAAATCCACTTCGTAAGGCGGGTTATTTTGGCTCCAGTATCGGGGAACTATCTCAAATTGCGTGAGCAAGGTCTGCAATACAAAGTTTTCAGTCAGTGCACCCTTGAACTCAGTGAACAGGCGGTTGCCCTCGCCGAAGGCTGTGGGAGCCAACTGTGCCAGGCGGCGCAGCAAACCTACATCTACCAGATAGATTTTAAATGCAGACAGGTCGTCATAAGCGGCAACCGGCAAACCGGGTGCGGAACTGCGGTAAATTTTATGCACCAGTCTGGCATCCACCAACCATTGCAAAGCATCCTCGTATTCACGGGCTCGTGCCCCCTCTTTGACAACCTTATAGATAAACTTTTTGTTTTCTCTTGCCAGCTGTGAAGGAATGGATTTCCAAATCATAGAGATTTTTGGGAACTCGCTGATGCTGGGGTGTTTGGCAAAGTCACGTTCGTAAGCGCCGATAATTCCGGACAGGGCTTCCTGCATAGCGGCTACATCTCGCGCCTCTGTCCACATCCAAACGGATTCGGGCATACCACCAGTAACATAGTACATCTTCAATTTTTCGTAGAGCGGATTGAAGAAGGCATCGGGAAGCGGTTCTATGGTATCCACGCTTTCCAGATATTTGACAAGGTTCTCATCGCCGTTGGCAAGCAGGAACTCGGTGAAGGTCATAGGATCGATCTGCATGAAGTTGATCTTGCCTACCGGAAAAGAGGAAGGCTGGGCCAGTGCAATCCCCAACAGAGAGCCGGCGCAGGCAATGTGATACTGAGGGGCAGTCTCGCAGAAATACTTCATAGAGTTAATAACTTTAGGGCAATCCTGTACTTCATCAAATATAATAAGCGTCTTTTCAGCTACAATCTTCTGACCACTGGCCAGTATCAGATTCTGCAGGATGCGGTCAACGTCCTTGGTGGTCTCAAAAAACTGCTTATATTCTTCGTTTTCGTCGAAGTTAAAATAGGCCGTATTTTCATAATAGCGCCTGCCGAATTCCTTAAGAATCCAGGTTTTACCTACCTGGCGCACACCCTTTAAGATCAAAGGCTTGCGGTAAGGAGAATTTTTCCAATCCAACAGTTTCGATAAAATCGTTCGTTCCATAGAATCACTCTCTCACATTTTTATTAGGATTAATGTGTATTATAATCACATTTTTATTATATGCTGATTTCACGAAAAGTACAACCCGTATCAAAAAAGTAAGGAGTAAGGAAGGCAGCCGGGTGGCTCATTCCTGCTGATATCCTTTTAATCGTTCATTCATAAGAGCCGCCATTTTTTTGTTTCTGTTCCATACAACAACGGAAACTAGAAGGAAAACCAGAGCTATGATTACAACCATCCCCAGCACCATAGCAAGATTATCTGCATAAAACCATCCAAACCAGATACCGCAGCCTAAGACCACAGCATTGGTATAAACATAATGTAAAATGTAACGGACCAGGGTAGATTTTGCACTGCGTTCTTTTTCCGTATAGAGACATATTCCAAAGCTGCTTAAGAAAGAAACGCCCAAGATCTGCCATAAAATTTCCACACCAAGAGACACCTGCGGCCAGAATATGGTAATATACACTGCAGTCACGAAGACCACACAGGTGGTCACGCATACAAAGACAAAAAATAGATCTTTTAGTTTTTTCACTTCTCTGCCCCTCCTATAAACCCAGCTTTTCTTTTAAGATCGGAACATATTGTCTGGAGATCATAACCTTTTCCCCATTCTGCATATGCGCTTCAAAGCGCCCGTTAAAAGCAGGGCTTAAGCTTTTTACCTTTGCCAGATTGACGATGCAGGATTTGGAGGCGCGAAAAAAGTCTGTTCCATAAAACCGTTCCTCCAGCTCATATAATTTCTGCTTCACCTCATAGACATCCTTTTCCAGATAAAGGAAAACTTTGTTGTCTACCGCCTCGAAATAGAAAATTTTTTCAGGGGAGATCTGGATATATTCATTTCCCCGTAGGGCGAGTATTTTTTCCTGCCCCGCCCTTACGGCATAGATCAGCTTCAATAACTGTTTGTCTATATGCCGGCAGCGGACGATGATTTCATCCTCTTCCCCATCCGGCACATCCAAAATCGTAATTTTCATAAAGCCTCCAAGCTGTGGGTGTTAGCGATCCCGCAATTTTCGCCTTTTGGTGATCCAGGCGGACGCTATGATAGCTATTATAGCACATATGACCAGAAATAAAATCTGATCAAACAGGACGATTTCCCTGTCGCCCATAAAGATGGACACTCCCATCTGTTCTCGGAAGGTGTCTCCTGCGATTTCCGGCAGGCCGGCAAAGGTCTGGTCGATCGCATCCTTTGTGCAGACCATCCGCATCATAGCAGCCCCATGCAGCACAGGAAGACATTTCAGCACTCTGCTCACGCCCGCCGGCAGCATGGACATGGGAAGATAAATAGCGCCCACAAATCCCACAAGAGTTCCGATGATGGTCATGATACTGCTCCAGGCGCTTTCACTGTGGATAAAAAGTGCCATAAAATAGGTGAGGGAAGCGTAGACAAAGGTATTGAGCACGATCATTCCGCATAATTTCAGGCAGTCCGCGGCGCAGAGCAGGGGATGCCCGCAAAACACCATGTAGAGTTCTCCCATAATAAGGGTCAGTATGCACATGCCGATTCCCACGATCCAGGAGGAAAGGATATAACCCAGCGTTATCTTGATTCGTTTGACGGGCGCCATATAGAAGCTTGCCAGTCTGTTTTTGACTTCATCCTGCACCATGGTTCCCATGACGGTCAGGGTGATGGTGACGGCATTGACGATCAGGATGCCTGCCAGAGTCCACATCTGGATCAGATAGGCAGCATTTTTTTCATCCGCGGCAGTATCCCGCAGACTTCCCGACTCTGCCAGTGCGTCCACCACGTTCTCAATGTTCATATTTCCCAAGAAAATGACCATCAATGCCAGGACGATCAGCATGGACAGTATGGAAAAGAATACCGATACGCGGTCTCTTAGATAAAGCAATATATTTCTCTTTAGCATATAATAAATTTCTCTCATTTTTATGCCTCCTTTTCAAGCAGTTTCCAGTTTTTTCCCTGTCACATTCAAAAATACGTCATCCATAGATCCCTGTACCATTTCAAAGCCGCCGATGTATTCTTTCATCCCAGACAAGATGGGAAGTGCTGCCAGACTGTCCGCAAGGGATATGACAAAGAAATCCTCTTTTTTCGTAAAGTTTATCTGCATTTCTTTCAACCGCACTTCAATCTCAGACGAGGCGGGATATAGTCTGAGTTTGTCCTTCGCATAGGTTTCCTTCAAAGAAAAAGGCGTCCCGTATTCCTTTATATGGCCAGTATCCAGAATAGCAATATGGGAGGCTCTTGCCGCTTCCTCCATATAGTGAGTCGTCAGAAAAATCGTCATATTCTCTTCCCGGCGCAGCCTCTCCAGACATTCCCAGACATTTTTCCTTGTGGCCGGGTCAAGGCCGGTGGTGGGTTCGTCTAAAAAGAGTATTTCAGGGACATTGACCAAAGCCCTTGCGATTTCGCATCGTCTTTTCTGTCCGCCTGACAGCTTGGCAAATTTTCTGTTATATACCTCCTGCAGATCCAGAATGTGACAGATTCTTTCAATGTCCGCCATAAGTTTTTTACGGTCTTTCTCATAGAGCGCGCCCCGGATAAACAGGTTTTCTTTTACCGTCAGTCTGTCATCCAGACAGTTATTCTGATACACTACCCCGATGCGTTTTCGGATCTCCTCATCCGCGCTTCCGGCCTGAAAGCCGCAGATTTCTATCTTTCCCTCTGTTGCCGGGTAAAGCGTGCAGAGCATATTGATGGTGGTGGACTTTCCGGCGCCGTTGATCCCCAAAAATCCGAATAATTCTCCTTTTTCCACCTGAAAGCTGATATCATCCACTGCTTTTACATTTCCAAAATACTTTTTCAGACCCTTTACTTCAATTACTGGTTCCATGCTGTTGCTCCCTTCCTTTTTCTACCGCGTCAAAACACAAGCATTCTGTTATCTGTATGCGGCGCATTATGGTAGTCATGGTAGAGCAAAAGGCAGTTTTCCACAATAAATTTGTGATAAGCTGCCTTGGGAGAGCGGTATGTTGCGTGTTTAGAATAATAAATTGCAAGCCATAAGCGGGACTTGACAGATACTTTCCACTACACTATTTTAAAAGAAGAATACATACTTTAGAGGAAACGGAGAAACTTATGAAACTGATATCATGGAATGTGAACGGCCTCAGGGCCTGTGTAAGCAAGGGCTTTTTAGATTTTTTTAAGGAGATAGACGCGGATATTTTCTGCGTTCAGGAGACCAAGCTGCAGGCGGGACAGATCGATCTGGATCTGCCGGGATATCATCAGTATTGGAATTACGCGGAGAAAAAGGGATATTCGGGGACAGCAATCTTTACGAAAGAGGAGCCTTTGGCAGTCACCTATGGTATCGGTATAGAGGAGCACGATCACGAGGGGCGTGTCATCACGTTGGAATACCCGGATTTTTATTTTATTACGGTGTACACGCCGAACTCCCAGAATGAATTGGCGAGACTTCCCTATCGCATGCAGTGGGAGGATGATTTTCTGGCTTATCTGAAGAAACTGGAAGAGAAAAAACCTGTCATTTTCTGCGGTGACTTGAATGTGGCGCATAAGGAGATCGATTTAAAGAATCCGAAATCCAACCATAAAAATGCGGGCTTTACTGACGAGGAGCGTGGCAAGTTTACAGCTCTGACGGAGAATGGTTTTATTGATACTTTCCGGTATTTTTATCCGGATCTGAAAGATGTCTATTCCTGGTGGTCTTATCGTTTTAAGGCGCGGGAAAAGAATGCGGGATGGCGGATTGACTACTTTGTTGTCTCCGAAGCATTGAAAGACAGGTTGGAGGATGCTGCGATCCACCATGAGGTGATGGGCTCGGATCACTGTCCGGTTGAGCTTAGGCTGCGCTGAATTTCCGTTTCCACGAGCTCTTGTGACAGGGTGCGCATAC
>CAMWMO010000020.1 GCA_947175305.1 uncultured Lachnospiraceae bacterium | reverse complement strand
CTTTTGCCGTCTCGCATGCATTATTCGTAGCTTTTGCTGTCACGCTTCCATCATACGTATCATTTCCGCTCACCCTTCCATTCCCGGTACCATTTCCGCTCACGCTTCCATCATCCGTATCATTTCCGCTCACGCTTCCACCACCGGTCTCGTCTCCACCACCGTTTTCGGTTCCATCGCCGGTCCCGTCTCCATCACCAGTTTCATCTCCGCCACCGGTTTCGTTTCCAGTGTTGTCACCGGGACCGATATTGACCTGAGTCTTCTTAGGCGTTACATAGAGTTTCCCATCTACCGGATTCAGATAGATATCAAAATATTCGCTCTCCCTACCGGTATCTGCATCATAAATCCAAGCGTCAGTGATCGCTCCTCTGACATTTTTGAGCGTCGGCGTATAAGCAATCGAGTTCTTTGCCGTGTATTCACCTTCTCTGTCTACCAGATTCAGCTTACCCTTAGCGGAGAATGTTACCGAAATAGCATTATTGTTGTCCACTTTAACCTTAAAAGTCATCGGTTTTGATTCAACTACATTACCGTTCGCCCTGTTCTCATATTTTGCAGTCAGTTTGAATGAATAAGTCTTCGGAGCCAATGTTGTCTTAAGAGAAACCGACAATTTACCATCCGTCAACTTCCCGTCTTTATCGACTGTGGCATCCTGGAGTTTCCAGTCAAACTTCGCCTCTGCCCCGTTTTCGTTCTTCGTGGTGCACTCGATCGTGCTGCCATTCTCTGTATTTACATTGGTACCCAGTGTATAGCCTTCCGGTTTCCCGGTGATCTTTAACGGTATTTCTGCGGTTTCCCCATAGGTCCTTGTTCCATCTGCTTCCGTTGTCGCCGCCGCAAGATTCAGTACAAGAGATCCTTTCCCTAATTTAAACACCGGCTTGGAATCCACTACCTTGACGGTCAATGTGGTGGCTTTCCTGAGCGGTCCAAAAACTTTCTCGTCAGGATAACAGGTCCACTTATAAGTACCAGCCTTAACCTTTTCGTCCGATATGATCTCTACGCTGCCTCTGCCACCCTGATAGGTTACCTTAAACTTGCGATACTCCTCCTCAGTCCTTGCCGTACTGTTGGCCGTAAATTCCTGCGTCTCCTGCAATTCCGTATCCTTTTGATTGGATACTAACGTAAAGGCTCCAGCCACCTCAGGATAATTCAGATTCAGCGTAACAGTCTGATTTGTCTTAATGGTCGGCTCCGCGCTCGTCGTCTTTACAGTAAAAGTATACGAAAGTGTTCTGTCATCGCCGTTCTTATCCTTATCCCATTCCGCAGGATTCGTCAGAAATATCTTGATTTTACCTTTCGCAGGATAAGGAACATCGAAAATAATCTCGTCATTTACAATCTTACTACTGTGGGTATCTGCAATCGTCTCATCTGATTCAATCCGCAAGTTAACATTACTATTAAGCACTATCTGCTGCTTGGTCTTCTTATCCAACAGCATTAAGGACTCTGTCTGAGAGCTCGCCGTATCTCTGTAGGTCACAGAAGTCCGATCCAGCACATATGCAGGCACTGTTGTCACCGTAGGCATAGTCACTTTGACCATTTTGGCTACATCATCACGATAACCTTCATAATAAATCTTAAGATATCCCGACACCACGGCCTTAGGACTATTCCCTGTCGTATACTTTAAATTGTCATTCTTTTTCTGGATTTTAACAATTCCTCTTGCCCATTCTTCCGGACCATTCACAATTTCAAAGTTATCACGGAAGAATTTATCATCCGCTTTATCCTCCGTCAATGCACAGAGTTCAACCTTTTTCACCTTGGCCGTACCAAGCTTAGTCAATTCTGTTATAACTGTGATCGGATTGCCGTCCTTGTCCGTTCCGCCGTTTTTATAAAAAAGATTAAATTTCGCCTTTGTTGTATTGAACTTAACCGTAGGTGCAGGTACGGAACGCTTGACGGTGATTGTCAACGGCAGAGAGCTGTCTCTTGCTGTGTCATCAAAACAGACATAAACCTTATATTTCCCATCCTTCAATGTTTCGTCCCGTAAGGTAATGCTATAACTACGACGTCCCGATTTGATATCTCCATCTGTCAGGGGCTTCGCCTGTAAGAGGAAGCTGCTGTTACCGACCCAATCGTTTCCTACTTTCTCAATCAGCTTAGGGGGATTACCGTCCGAGGGCAGAGAAGCTCCATAAGCCGAAAGAATCTCCAGTTCACCATGCTCCACCAGATTCGGGTTTATCGTAACAGTAGAGGAGGACAGCTTCAGATTATAATCCCGCACGCTGACTACAAACTTCTGTGTGACAGTAGTCTTACTATCGATTTTTGCCGTCACCGTTATGGTAGCCTCTCCTTCCGTACCGGGCACAATCTTAACTACATTGCTTGAATCCTCGCTGGTCGTGGAAGCTTTTTCCAGTGTTGCGACTTTCGTGTCACTGCTCTTCCATGTCAACTCCTTTGCTATCCCTTCCCGCTCCGCCGTATAAGCGTTTGCCTTCAGGGTCAAAGTCAAACCATCCCTTGCATAATTCTTTCCTACAGCAGCCGTCTGGATGCCATCTTTATCGCCGGTGATCTGGATATTGGAACTATAATTTGATGCACTCAAGCTGATCGATGCTATTTTTCCCTCGACTACCCTGACCATTCTGCGAACAAGGAAGCTTTCTCCGCCCACGCTGTCCGCACCAACCAGCCTGACTGAAATATACGCCGTTCCTGCGCCTACCGCTGTGATGACTCCGCTGGCGGAAACCTTCGCGACGCTCGTTTTGTCAGAGCTGATCTCTTTGATCTGAGAAGCCGTGATCGTCTTTCCGTTTTTATCGAGTAAAAACATTCTGGTCGTCTGTCCGATCTTAAGCTCTATTCCATCCGGCTGTATCGGTTCTCCGTTGGAGAACTCTATCGTGACATCGCTCTCGCCGACCCCTATAATCTTGTCTGTAACATCCTTCTCACGGAACTCTGCTGTAATCACCGTTCCGCCATAGGGCATCGTAATATAATATCTCTTCTCATCATCTTGCTGCACTGTTTCCCCGTTCGATTTGAGAGAGCCCTTTACAAGCTCATAACCATCCTTGGGCTTATAATAAACGTACAATCTCTTACCATCGCTGGGAACGCCCTTATTGTTGTGGAGTTTATTGATGTCATCTTCAACTCTATTTTTCCCTTCTTCACATACCCAGATCTGTCCGCCTGTCAGATTACCACCGTTGCTATCAGCCACCTTATAGGTATAATATTGCTCACTGTTATCCTCGCTGGGATCCACAAAGGATACTTTCACAGGATTAAGACCGAGATAATAGGCATATATTGCTGTGGTCGAATTCTGATCTGTCTTGTCCGTGAATTTCTTTCCGACAAAGACCAGATTCCCGTTTGTCTTGCCCGCCGGGAAAGGATCTGCTTCCAGTTCGATTCCCGGATTCTCGACTACCACGCTGCTCAGATTGGTACATCCTGCAAAAGCATATCTAGAAACTTTCCTGACTGTCGCCGGAAGCTCTACCTGCTTCAGGCTGTAGCATCCGTAAAACGCATATTCCCCAACCGTCACATACACTCTTCCGCTAAATCTTATGAATTCAAGGCCTGTACAGTCTTTAAAAGCATTTGCAGGTATCTCCGCAAGCGTCTTACACATCACAGCGCCCTTTACGCCCGTGCAATTTTCGAATGCACTTGTTCCCACCGTCTCCAGTTCCGCCGTGTTCAAATCCACCTTTTCAATGCTCCAACACTGATAGAATGCCTTCTCCCCAATACTCTTCAAACTCGCCGGAAGATAGAACTCCGTATCAGAACAAAATTCAGCCAATGCGGTACAGCCCTCAAATGCACTGTCGCCAATGGAGGTAAGCGCACTGTAATCCACATCCTTCATATACACCATGTACAGCTTCGCATCATTCTTGAATGCGCTATTGCCAATGGCAGTCACTGCCTTCGGCACAGCAATCTGCGTCATCGAAGTACAGCTCTCAAACGCACTCGCACCGATTGACGTGACAGTGGCGGGAAGATAAACGCCCTTTAATCCGGTACAATCTTTAAAAGTATTGTCTTCAATTCCGGTCACGCCATCAGGAAGCTTCACATATGTAATATTCTTATTCCCACTGAATATACCTGCTGCAACGGATGTATATTTTTCTCCTTCTTCCGGCTGTATCAGCTCCACATTGCCGGTAAACGTCACATCCTCCCAGGCCGGTTCACCGTTCTCACCTACAGTTTTTGCTTCCTGTACCTTGGTAAGGACGCCATTCTCTACGATGTATTTATAATTTCTGGCCGCATTTGCATCATACGTGACCTTCAGTCCCGTATCATCCGTAAAGGTCATCATACGAACCTCATGCTTTATCACTTGGGGAAGTTCCTCGGACTCCTCTGCAGGTTCCTCCTCATCCGGCAGTTCATTCTCGGAAACGGTCTCGCCAGTCTCATCAGCCGCGTCCTCTACGTCCGGATTCTGCTCGTCAGAGTCTTCCCCATCGTTCGTACCGTCGTCACCCTTCCCGGTCTGATCCTCCGCCGAATCACCGTCCGACTCCTCGTTCTCCTCAGTGTCCTCCGACTCTATATCCTGCTCGTCGTCGGCATCATCCCCTGCGGTATCCGTCAGCTCTGCCTCGTCCTGCACATCCTCTGTGCTTTCCTCCACAGGCGACACAACAGACGCCGTCAATTCTCCTGCTTCCGCGGCAAAAACGGTCATGCCGTTGGTGCTCATTGCAAGACTCAAAGCCAATAACAACGCCAATACTCTTCTTTTCTTCATCGTTCCTCCACCTTTTTGCATTTATCACATGTGCCGACTAACAGATTGTCTTGATCTTATCGCAACAATCTGCCTTTTATCCTATAATCTTCTAAATTGTAGCACTTTCACTTGTGTTATGCAAGGGGATAAAACACTAGATATTGTATTTTAAAGAAATTTTAAGAAAATCTTAATTCAGTCACTTGATAACAATCTCATATCTATCATTTTCATTCTGCACTGCTTCCAACATCGCCAGATTTCCTTTTAGAGTCCTATACTTCGATGACTCAATAGACTGCCCGTAATAATTTACGTCATCCTCATAGGTCCACGGAATTTCCGCACAGGTCAATTTAACTTTTATATACTGCAGGAAGAACTGATAATCTGATACCATGCTAAGATCATTGATCACTACGCCATCTGTCCCTTCCAGTTGGTGTGTATCAAAGGTAAATTTAGTAAACATTTTTAAGCCCGGGATCATATCTGAAGGATAATTGCCACGATAGCCGAGTCCCGCATAATTGACTTTCACATCCCTGCATCGCTCCAATACCATCTTTCCATTGGAAAGCAGCATGAGAACCGCCAACACCAACGCCAATTTCTCAACTATACCCTGGCAATCCCTGATCCGCAAAGCCGGAAGACACAGGAATGCATACAGATACGGTGACACATAATACAGAAGCTTTCCGGCACTCCAATATTTTCCTCCGATACACATTCCGACAACAATCCCTATCCCAACGATCATAACGACCCATAGCATCCATATCGACCGTTCCATACGCTTTATCAGCGGACGCAAAATACAAAACAGGATAAGGATCGTCAACAATACAGCCAAACCTGTCAAAAAGAGCGCCACAATTCCATAATACCGTTCATAATTAACGGTCATATTATACATGCCTGATGTGGATATGATACAGTTTGTCAGCCTGCTGACAGGCTCCGTAATCCTTCCGCTGTCAACGCCATGTTTACCCAGCCACCATCGATTAAAATAATCTGCCCACGACTGTCTTCCATCATCCACCGAGGATCTAATCTGTCCCATTAAAAAGCTCACGATTCTATAATTCGTCAGAATCAGTATCCCGAGTGATATGATCGGGATCCCGGCCAACTGCATCATTTGCTTCCAGTGAAGCTTCTTTTTCGTACAGAGCAGTAACAGGATACCCGCCAGCAAATATACAGCTCCATGCACAAGGGCGCTTTCCAAATATAACGCCAGACCGGCAGCGGCAAGCAAAATCATGACAGTCAAACACTGCTTATCTTCTGCCTGATCCCACTCTTCCACCAGCTCCAGAACATACTGTATAAACACCGCCGTCAACGCTGTCAGCACCGCAATTGAAGACATTTGAGACACAGCGTCGATATCGTACTGAATCTGTCCCCAGAATCCGACACAATACAACGCTGCCGCAGCAATCTGTATCAACCGCTGTACAGAAGATGTACGCTTTCCACTTTCCAGTACAACGCTGAACAGATAGAGCATGGACGTTATGATCATCGCTTGTACAAACATTCTATACAGATAGACCACCCAGTAGATCTCGCCCGACGGGTTGGCACGCATCACAGCAATCATCATACCTGCGGATGGTCTGTCGTTGACAATCCATCTGTATCCCCTCCACAAAACGTCACTTACCGCTTCGATTTCTTCCCTCGTCCGACTTTCATACCAACCGATCGGATGCATGGACATTGCCACTGTCTCCTCCACATAAGTCTGCTGATCAGTGCAATTGCCCCTATATACATAATACTGATCTCCGCCAATGATTCCGGGAATCAGCATAACAAGCCATAAACCGAGAACTACAATAAAAACCATCAGAGCTTCTCTCTTCACCAGACTCCGCCTGAATATAGCGATCAGAGAAGCACATCCCAACAAAAGCCACACAACACGTATTGCCTGAATCGGGAACCTTCCTGTAAAATAAAGAAATGTTGACAGAAGAGTCAATTCTGAAAATCCTAATGGAAATGCCAGGAGATAAGCATTTTTCTCTCTATCTTCACCAAACAAATATCCCACTGTCCATTGACCAAGACACCAGACGATTCCAATATAGAGCAATCCCACAACAAAATCCAATACCATCTGATATTCTCTCCTCTATCCGCCATGAAACAGTACTACACTCTGCACTCTCCGTCGTGAGAGATACAGTTGATCTGCGTCAAACACTTGATCTTGGAAAACTTCTCCAGAAGCTCCTCTTTCCTGGCTGTCCTGATCTCAATGATCAGTTCCGCCTCGCCATTTTTGATACTTCTGGACTTCTCCTTGTGATATTTGCAGGAGCCCTTTAAAATACTCTCAATGTCCGCATAGTCGATCTCCGTGGCAATCGCTCTCAGCACCAGAAGATCAGGTGCCTTTGCATTCGGTACCAGATCCAGCGCCAAAAGCAGGATCGTCATCACGATACAGAGTACAAAAGAAAGCAGATAAAGCCCTACGCCCACAATGATGCCCGCGCTGATGGACCAGAACAAATACAGAAGATCGATCGGATTCTTCACTGCATTACGGAAACGAACGATGGAAAGCGCACCCACCATACCCAGGGACACCAGCAGGTTTGACTGCATCGCTATCATGATCGCTGCCACGATGATCGGCATACCCGCCATCGTCACATTCAGATCCTTTGAGTAGAATGCAGACTTGGAGGTCATTCTGTACACCGCGTAGATATAAAGACCTACCAGAGCAGCAATCGCAATGAGAAGCAAAATACTTTTGGCAGACAGGTTCGTACCGCCGCCAAGACTTTCATACACACTGTTTTTGATTACATCCTTGATTGACATGGTCATTCTCCTTTATGCTTTAGTTTTCACAAAAATCTATTGTCTCCCGGCATAACTGATACTTTGAATATGCCGATTGCTGCAGATTGCCCGTTTCCAGCAGCTGCAACAGATAATCCGGTATGAACTCGTCATACTTTACCTCTAACACTTTATCATACTCCCGCAGAAAATCATAGCTGATATTTTTCTTTCCGAAATCCTCTATCCGGCCGCTGGCACGCACATTGCGGTCAAAGGTGATCCTCACATTGCCCGGCTCGTACACGTAAGCCTTACGCTCATAGGCCACGATCACCTTAGGTCTGAGTCCTTGGCTTTTGATTGCCAGATTAAACAGGGTCGCCGGATCCTCCATCGAATTCTCATCCGCAATACACTCTCCGCACATCAGCTTCTCCATCTCCGTTCGGGAAATGGTCTTCGACCGCTTCCGTATGCGATTGTCCTGCTTGGTCTTCACCTCCAGCTTGATCACATCCAGAGAATCGTTATAAATCCTGATCCGGTACTTATTGCGCCGATTCACGCCGTCCACCGTATCCTGCAGACAGGAATCTCTGAGATCATCAAAATAGAGGCTCACGATGCTGTATCCCTCGGAGCCGCCCTCATTGCTATCGGGGCGAAGCACCGCTTCCATCCGTTTCTGGAGCATATAAAGTTCCGTTTCACTGCAATTATATTTATCTTCTACGCGATACATCGTATTCCTCTTTCTGCCCTAAAGAAATCTCGTGAAAACAATAAATACATTATATTCAATGGCATTTTTCATGTCAAGATTGGCTCCGGCTGCCGCATAGCGTGCATCAACGTACGCTATAATATTTCTGCTTAGAACTTTTCGGTTTATCGGGCAATGTCATCCTGATCACCCCTTCATCAATCAGTGGCTGTACATGTTTCTGCATTGCATATGTGACAGAGGACAGCTTCAAAAAAGCACAGATTTCTTTCCTACTTCTGGGCGTACGGCAAAAAGCAACCAAATCATTTTTCCGTATGAGAACATCTGCTTCTGTATAGGTATCGGTGTTATCTGCATTATAAAAGCATACCCAGAAACTGCCTCTGTCATCGCTGAATTCAGGTTCCCGCAGCCCATACTCATGCAGTTCTCGCCTTATCGTCGGTATACCGGAATAACGGTTCTCGGTTATTCCCAGCACCTCCAATGCCGCTACCAGCACAGGATTCCGCGTATCCGGCTGCTGTTTGCCCAACTGATCGAGTTTGATTCTTCCATAAATACCGCCCGGATTACGAATTTCCAGGCGATCGTCATACATCTGGATCTGTATAGGCATCCCCTCTGTGTGAATGCTGTAATCTCGATGCACCAGAGCATTGAGAATCGCTTCCCTGACTGCTGTGATCGGATATTCGGTACGATCCTCTCGCTTCCCCGTCTCCGGGTTAATGATCGTCTTTTTTTTCATATTCCTCTTTACAAACTGCAATGCACCGTCAAGCATCTGCGGGATACTTCCCTCTATCCTGCGGTTATCAAGAAACCGTGCCCCTCTGCTGTCGATCTCCCCCATAATTTTTCCGGGGATAACCACCGCCGTAATACAAAGCTGCGGAAAGTATGCTTGTGGATAAGGGCTGAACAACATACAGGCATTTAAGGTAACCGCCTCATTTCTTGTAATACTCATTAACTCTATGATTTCATGATCACTCAAATTGGCAAGATTAGGCTTTCCCTCTTTTAGCAGGTCAATATAATCAGCCAGCTTTCGACTATCTAATGCTGCCAACGTGGCACGTTGTATCCCACGGATATCATCCTGATATTTTTTACGGAATGCCTCATAACTGTATACTTCATATTCGGTCATCGGCTCATCACTGTCTCCTACACGGATATAGGATCCCTTTACGCGCCCATGCCCCTTATAAT
>CAMWMO010000019.1 GCA_947175305.1 uncultured Lachnospiraceae bacterium | reverse complement strand
CCCCACAACTGTGCCATACGATAAACCTCCACAATAATCCTCATTTTAATTAAATCTAAATTTGATGATACCATAAACTGGTTTTTTTTTCAATCAAAACACATATTTTCTTCCTTCTCATAAAAAATTCTATAATCATAAGGAGTTATTTCTATGCAGCCAATCTTATCTCTGCAGGACGTTTCCTACTCCTATCACAATCTCAAGGGAGAAACGCCTGCCCTTTCCCACATCAGTCTGCAGGTTTCGGAAGGAAGCTTCGTCGCCATAGTCGGCCCAAGCGGATGTGGCAAATCCACCCTTTTATCCATTATCTCCGGTCTCCTTGCTCCGGAGGAGGGCGAGATCCTCTACCGCGGCCTGTCATCCAGGGAATACTGTGCTGACACGGCTCTGAAGATCGGCTATATGCTGCAGCGGGATCATCTCTTTGAATGGCGCACGATCTATCAGAATGTGATTCTCGGTCTGGAGCTCAACCATATCCTTACCGAAGAGAATACCGATTATGTTCTGAAGCTGCTCAGAGATTACGGACTCTATGGCTTTAAAGATAAAAAGCCTTCCGAGCTCTCCGGCGGTATGCGCCAGCGCGCAGCACTGATCCGCACTATGGCAGTCCACCCCGATCTCCTCCTTCTGGACGAACCCTTCAGCGCCCTGGATTTTCAGACCAGACTCGCCGTCTCCGCAGATATCGCAAGCATTATCCGGGAGACCGGAAAAACAGCGCTCTTGATCACCCATGATCTCTCCGAGGCCATCACACTGGCAGACCGCGTTATCGTCCTCTCCAGACGGCCTGCCTGTGTAAAATGTGAAATGCCGATCCTCTATGAGATCAGCCGGAAGGATCCTCTGGCGGTCCGAAGCACTGCCGCATATCAGGACTATTTTAATCAACTATGGGAGGTATTAACCGATGGCAAAACCACACCCTGAGAACACGCCGCCTGTCTCCCCACGCCAGAAGGCATTTCTGCTGGCCCATCACAGGCATCACCATAAGATCACCGCAGGCAGGCTCTTCCTCCTGTTCTTCTTTCTGGGACTCTGGGAGACCGCATCCCGGCTCGCCTGGATCGACAGTTTCTTTTTCAGCAGCCCTTCCGGCATCATAAAATACCTGGGACAAATGCTTATCGATCACTCCTTCTTTACCCACACCGGCATCACCCTGTTTGAAACGGTCGTCAGCTTCTTTCTGGTCACTGCCTTAAGTCTCTTTACCGCCACGCTCCTCTGGTATCAGAAAAGTCTCTCCGATATTCTGGAACCTTACCTGGTCATCCTGAACGCCCTCCCCAAATCCGCCCTGGCTCCCCTGCTCATCGTATGGCTTGGCACCGGAACAAATACTATTATTGTAGCGGGTATCTCCGTGGCGGTATTCGGCTCCATCATCAGCCTGTACACAGGCTTCTGTCAGGTGGATCCGGAAATGTGCAAACTGATCTATACGCTGGGCGGCAGCCGCAGGGACGCTCTCTTTAAAGTAATCCTGCCAAGCTCCGTTCCTCTGATCCTAAGCAGTATGAAAGTCAACATCGGTCTGGCTCTGGTGGGCGTCATTATCGGCGAGTTTCTGGCCGCCAGAAGAGGACTTGGCTATCTGATCATTTACGGCTCCCAGGTGTTTAGCTGATAAGCGTGGGTGATAGAAACGAATATCAAGACATGTGTTCTTTCAAGAAATCCGCAGGAGTGATCGCGGGTACATTAGAATTTGTGAAATCATCAACGTTTCTGGTAATAATATAGTCCGCATTGTTTTGTACAGCACATTCATCCTGCAGACAATCCTCAAAATCTGAAAATTGGATGCTTCATAAAAAAGGCTCGCGCCTTTCCAGTATATCTAAAACGATATTTGTATCAATTAAAACGAGCATACTTTTCCTCCCTCATCTCTTCCAGTTCATTTTCATAGTCAAAATCAGCCGGCAATGTACCCGCAAAAGACTGTAACACATTGAATCCTTCCATACTTTTAGAAATATCATCACGCTTAGCTGACTGCTTTGGCTCTACATTCTTCTGAACCCATATCGAACGAATAAATTCATATAAAGATTCAAGCGACTGTTCCGGCATCTCTTGGAGTAGGATAATAGTTTTTTCCAAAGTTGACATTTTTAACCTCCTCTATATCCATCTTGTTTCCAGAGTGTACTATTACATCTTTAGTATATTTTCAACAATTTTACCACATACACCTCAAAATAACCACCGATTTTGTATTTATTCCGATTAAGCTGTTCGATCTTCCTCTTACAGCGATTGATCCTTTACTACAGTTTATCTGATAAGTGTGGGTGAAAGAAATGAATGTCTAAGAAAAGGAGGGTGTCCCAAAAGTCATGAACTGGCTCTTGGAACTTCCCTCATAAGTTTCGAATAATCTGGAATTTCAAGATTCTTATTGATATACATATATGAATTGGGATCTGCTTCAAGATTGTTATCTTCTATAAGAGTTCCCAATTATTTATACCCAATGGCATATTTTGGCTATTAGTTTGCTCTTGTTTGAAAAACTCTATCAGTTCCAATACATCTCCTTCACTCAATATAAGTTTTTCATCCTGCTCGCCTATATATGCAGGTTCTGTCATAGATATTCTACAATATTTCTTGCTATCAAACCCTCCTTATTCTTTTTCCCACTCTTCTATCACACAGGAATGCTTCTTATCCGCCTTGTCATAGCTGATCCCGACTAACAGCAGCTTTCCCTGATAATCCTTTAATGCCTCCGGATACTTCCTTTCTTTTATCTGCGTCACGGCACTTTGGGCAGGCAGTCCGTATTTCAGTTCTACAACCATCGCCGGCTTCGTAGAATACTTTCTGGGGAGAAATACCATATCCGCATATCCCTTTCCGGCTGGCATTTCGCGGATTACCGTATACTCATTAACTGCGTTATAATATGCCAATGTGACCACACAGCTCAACGCATTCTCATTATTGTATTGCAGGATAGAGGTGTTCTCTCTATGCACTTTGTCAATGCCTTCCGCAACCAGATCAGCATCCTTATCCCAAGTTGCCTTTAACAGCCTGTCCGAATCCCTGAGTGCCTGAGTCACCGGTTCCCAATCTGTATCCCTCACCGCTCTTGCAAAAGCGACGCGCACTTCTTCATTTGGCACATATGCCTCCCTGGTATTTACATCATACGCAAGATACCCCAGATGGATCAATGCTGTCAGCACATCATCCCGGCTCTTAAAACTGGTCATATCATTCTGAAAAGTGCCTACATCCACAATACATCTCGCCCCTGCAAACATCTGTACCACCAGATCTCGCAGCCCCGCAAAATTCATACTGATATATTGCTGTAACGATTCGTAGGACGCCGTATTGCTCCAATAATTATCGTATTCTCCATCCAATACGGCATTCACTACAGAATTGGGGTTATATACATGCTGTACCTGCCGGAAAGAATAGCCGTCATACCATCTGGCCATCTCGTCAAAATCCATATGATACGTCCTGCAAAGCTCCCTGACCTCTTCTTCCGTAAAACCAATGTATTCTGATAATCCTTTAGGATTAAGCATGGTAAATTCCCTAAAATTATTCAGAGCAGATTCACTATTGTATCTCTTGATAGGCAAAATGCCCGTGATGTAGGCAAATACAACAAAGTCCTTTGACTGCTCCCCTTTAAAAAGCCCCCGGAGCAGACGCACATAATCCTGCTGTCCCTGTTGATCCGTTTCATGTTCCCGGAATATGGCATCCCACTCATCTATGATGATCACAAAGCGCGCTCCGGTCGCATTGTTGATCTTTGACAGAGCAAACGGCAGTGCCTGATCTTTATCCGTAAGTACCCCCGGATAAATGTCCTTCAATTCATCGATCACGCATGTCTGCATAAAAGCTACCGTATCTGCCGCGCTTCGGTTTTGCACCAACAAATATGCCATATCCAGATGGATCACATCATATTGGTTCAAATGCTTTTCAAAGGACGGTTTCCCGGCAATTTCCAGCCCTTCAAACAACTCGCTGGAATCGTATCCTTTCACGTAATACGCCGCCAGCATCCCGGCTGCCATAGATTTTCCAAATCTTCGCGGTCTGCTGTTGCAGATATATCTCTGTTCTGTGCCCAACACGTCATTGGTATACTCTATCAATCCGGTCTTATCCACATAAATCCTGGATTCTCTTGCACTTGCAAAACTGTCATTCCCGCGATTTACATACATTCCCATATTGATCTCCTACTCTGGATTTTGCAATGTATTTACAATCATTTTATCACATACAACTCAAAATAACCACCGATTTTCTGTTAACGGCAAGAACGGCATACCCTATAATCAGCATGCCGTTCTACTCATTTCATATCTGAATCTACTATGACCCATTCTCCCCTGCCGTTTGAGGAACTGTAATATATTTTCCCGTCCGCCTTAAGCGCATTTATTCGTCTAAGAACAAGAGAAAGGTTTACTCCCATCTTTTCCGCAATCTTCTTAGCCGTAATCTTTGGATCATCCTGCATCAAAGAAATGATCTGTACTTTCTCTGCCTCCATCATGGGTTGATGGGATGTACTGCAGTTTTGCGGTACGGTGATCACTGCCAGCTGATCCACTCCTTCTCTGCCCATAAGGTTTTCCGGCATTTCTTCGATCCACAATAATGCCCAAGAGTCGAAACAGATCTCCATGTGATCCGGATACACCAAAATCTTCGTTATCTCAGAAAGGATCTCCGCCATCTGCGCCTGCTGTATCACACCCTGTTCCAAACGTTCTTTTATCATTTCCAGCCGTTCTTCCAGTCTGGTATTCTGCAGCGTATCATCCTCCAACTGCTTGATCTTTCCCATACAGTGATCTATCTTATCCTGCAGTTCCTTATCCTTTCGTTGAAAAATCCGGTTATCGATCACGCCGTCCAAAAGCTTTTCCAACAAGATATTTTTCTGGTACTCTGCTTTCTGTAGTTCCTCCGTAAGCGTTTCCCGCTTCTCCTCTGGGGAATTGTCCCCCAGCGCCTTTCTAAGCAGCGACAGCATTTCTTCCAGTATTTCCTTCTGATCTAAACGGTATAGCTTTTGTCCGCACACCTGTTCCAGACATAACGACAGTTTTTTTTCATCCAAGTGCACATTATCGCATCCGGCATCTTCTCCCTTATCTGTCTTTCTGATCTGATCCCTGCGCATTTCATCTGCTTTCCTGCCATGATGCAGATAATTGCTGCATTTCCATTCTATCACTTTGCCTGACTTGTTCCGTCGCACTGTCCTGTAAAAGGGTTCCTCGCAAAGCCCACAGATAATCTTCCCGGATAGGTCATGGCTTCCGATACTGCTGTACCGGACAAACTTTCCATCACGGTGTCCTTCCCTCTTGCGATAATCCAGAGCCCGGTTGGCTTCTTCAAATAATTCTTCATCCACAATGGCCGGCACCACATCCTCATGTACGATCCATTCCGATTTCGGATTATTCACAGTCTGTTTACTCTCAAACTCGTAATGCCGTTTATTCTGTACAACTGTTCCTTTGTAGATCGGATTGCGGATGATATTTCGGATCAACGACGGCGTCAGCATCTTCCCGTTTCTGTTGGTATACCCGTTTTTATAAAGGATCTCCGCACTGGTGTGAGTTCCGTACCCGTTTGCCGACAGCCTGAAGATCATCCGTATCATCTCCGCTTCCCGCTCATCGATCACAATTGTTTTATCCGGAAGCTTTTTCAGACCATACATCTGATTGGTAAAGACAAAACTCTTCCCCTCTTTTTGTCTGTTTTTGTGCGCATTGTTGATCTTTTTGCTCAGTTCCCTGCTGTATTCCTCCGCCAGAATAGCCTTGATTCCCGTGATCAGCGCATCATCAGGTGTATAGAACTTTCCTTCCAGATACATATAAAGCTTTTTTCTGTTTTTCTGCATCCGGTCCAGAAAAAGATACCAATCCTTGGTATTGCGCATCAAGCGGTCCTGACTTTTAATCACAATGATATCAAATTTATCCAATTCAAGATCCCGATATAACCTGTTATATTCACTCCTGCCTTTCACTGTCGTACCACTCTTCGCTTCCACATAGGTATCCATCAGTTTCCATCCCTGCTCATAGACACAGTTTTTGGATTCCTGCACCTGTTTCACAAGCGCGTCCTTCTGGCTCTCCTCTTCGGTACTGCAGCGATTGTATGTAACAGCGCGTTCCTGCTTCATATAGTTTCCTCCTGAAGAATTATAGAGGGATGCCGCGGGCAGTCACACGCTCTTTACCCGCGGCATTCATTTACTACTTCTTCAGTAACTCCATGATCTTGATCAGCTCTTCATCTGAAATCTGCTCTTCTTGTGCTAAAATACGTGATATCCTTGCAATTATCTCTGCCTTTTCTTTCGCCATTGTTTACCCTCCTGAATCCTTTATAAAACTTTATGTTTCCTGCACGTCTTTTATCTCCAGAAAAAGATCCCAAGCAAGCAAAAAGCGACAGGAATAATCCTGCCGCCCTGCATATACCACTATTTACTTGTACCATTCACCGGGTAAACATTATACTATCACTTCTTCAATCCTTTTCCGAGTCATCTCGACCATTTTATCTGATTCTGATGTTAAATTGCCCTCATCATCCAGAATAGGCGTATCCAAGATTGATTTGATTGCACCGGCCATAGCCATAGCCTCCGCTACAACTTTTTTCTCATCGTCGGAAAACTTTCTAAAATCTCCCCCCCTGTTTGCAATGATTTGGGTCATCTCATAAGTCAATGGTTCAAAGACAGAATTCAAAGACACCAAAAAATTGTTAAACATAGAAGCCCTCTTTCTAATTCCCTTGCACAAAGCGGCTGCAGTATCCATCTCTTCTTTAAACTCCTTAGCTTTTGCAAGATTCGAATATGCCTTATCAAGATTAGCTGACGCTTTAGCGCCCATTACGACTCCCAGCACGGCTAATGCGGGACCCGCAATCAAACCTCCCAGAACAGCCGTTCCGCCAGCCATTCCCAACCCACCAGCAGCCAGCGAACCACCACCAAAAAAAGCAAGTGTAGCATTTGTTGCCGCCGCACCACTCAAAGAAGCAATGGCAGTTCCTGTTGATGCTGTAGCAAGAGCTCCTGCTGCACCATAAGCTCCAAAAGCAGTTATTGCACCAGCCATGGCACCCGAAGCCACCCCGCCAGCCATCGAAGATGCCAGTGATTGTATTTTTTTTAACTCAGTAAAATTCTTCTGATCCAATACCATCTTTTGTAATTCGTTAAGCCCCTTTGATTCAGATAATTCTACATGACTTAACTTTTCAAATTCAGCAATAAACGGCTTTATGCTCTCATCAAGAACTTGTATTTTGGTTTTCCCCAAATCATCAATTGCAGCTCCGCACTTCTTTCTACTCTTTTCAATTTTCTTTGATGCATCACGAATTATTTCTTTAGCTTTCTTATTTTTCTTATTGGCTTTATTCTGATCAACGCCTGCCTTTATTGATGTTCCAACGCCAAAAGCGGCAGACCCTGCACCAATTCCAATAAATAGTAACGGTATAGGCATACTCTAAACCTCCTCTACATTGTAAGCTCTTCGATTGTCAAATTGATATCCGATAACAATCGTTCCATTGCAATATCTATCTCCTTTAGCTTCTTATCTCTTTCACCTCCATTGCTAAAAGTCGATAAAACCCATTCTTTTTTCTTAGTTAATACTAACATCGTATCAGCAGCATCAACAAATTCTTGGTATATTTCTGCATCAACTTTCCATTTATCAACTAAATGCCTGACTATTTTTCGTTCTTCTTCGGAATACACTGCATCAGCATATCCTAAATTGACTAAGTTCCACACAATTCGGCCACCTCTTGATAAATCTCGCAAGCCGAACCGATCTTGTCCGGATTTTTCATCAATTTCTTCTTTTACTATTAAGCTTAATATATCTGGATTTTTATCAACAAGATTTTTACATTTTTCGATGATTAATTCTTTTGCATCATTATCAATAGCAAGCTCTTTACAAATTTTACTGAACATCCTTTTTTCATTATTTGAGACTTCACCATCTGCCATCATATATAAATAATATAATGATGCTTCCACGTCTTTGCTTTCTTCAAACATCTCTCCACCCCCTATAAACGAAATGTACTTCCTTCAATCATCTTGGAATTGAAATCATCCATACTAGAAAACGATGCCTTTCCACCAAAGTTTTCTGTTATTGTATTTGCACTTTCAATAAACCAATCAACATCACCGATTGCCAATGCATCCTTAACACCCGTAAATGCTTCCCTGAATATATCCATAGACTCAGCCAGATATTGGTTAATAATATTTTCCATTTCTGCCCTATATTGCCGAATCAAATGAATATGCTCTTCACAGGCTTTTTCTATTAAAATTCTCTGCTCATGCGCCAATTTTTCCTCTCTGAGAGACTGTGTTAATAAACCATATGTAGCAGACGATATGGCATATCCAAGCATTCCTCCTACCATTCCACCTACAACCGGAATAGGAATAACCATTTGTCCAACTACTGAAAACATTGCCGAAGACACCATTCCTGTCCCTTGTTCTCCAAGTGTTTCTAAGCATTCTACGCCATCAATTTCACCCTTAAAATAACGTGTCAATGTCTTAGATGCCGAAACTGTAACAGCAACAGCTGTTCCCGCAACATTAGTTTTTGACAAGGTCTGCATATATTGCGATTTTGAGTTTTGCATTGCCCCTTTAAGAGCTGCTCCTGCTGCTCCTGTCCCATAGCCAACTGCAGTAGTTGCTGCAGTATCCTTTGCCACATTCATAATTGCATCATCAGGCTCTATTTCCCCTCTACATACAGACACCAAATTTTTAACGATCGATGCGCTTCCTCCAATAACAGCCGCCGTTTCAGCAGCTTGCATACCAGCACGATGAGACACCTCTGCAACATCTTTAGCCGTCGATAAACGAGGATGTAAACGTGCAAAAACAGCTTCATCACTTGATACAGAACTTCTTCTCAGATTCTTTTTAATCTTTTCAAGCTTGTTTATTTTATCCTGAAGCTTTTTTACCTGTTCTGAATTACCTGCCGCCCTTTGATTTTCTATCTGACGCGTGAGCTTTTCTAATTTTGCATTAGCTTCTTCTATCATCTGGTCATACTGATCAGAAGGAACATCTATTTTGGTATCATGTTCAAGATATTTTTCAAACTCTTTGGATTGAAGTTTTTCAAGCGCTCTTGCAGCGTTTCCTTCTCCAGTCGAATCCTTTTCCGATGCTCCTAAAAATTTCATTTGCGCTCCGGATCCATCGATAATATTCCCTTTTGAATCTATTATTACAGTGTCATATAGCGGATCATTAACCCGGCCCAAATCATCGGTTCGTATTTTTCTGGTAGAATCTCCATTAATGATCTTCTCTGCATTTGAACGTGCAACTTCTTTCACTTCCGCCGCTAAACCAGCTTGCTGATGTATATTTTGAAATTTATAATCAGAATTAATTTTTTCTCCATTTATCTGCTTTAATCCTTTTACTAAAACTTTACCATTTTCATTATCTACACC
>CAMWMO010000018.1 GCA_947175305.1 uncultured Lachnospiraceae bacterium | reverse complement strand
ATTCTCTCCGGCTCTATCAAGTTCTCATCTCCACAGCACGTATTGATGATGTGATGGTCTATGTTGATGCGTCTGCGCGCCCGTTTAAAAATGGGCAGTGCATTCCCCAAACGCTCGTCATTACAGTCAAGAACAAAGAAAACATCATATGTTTCATCTGTATTAAATTCTGATTTAATATTTTCTATTCCCTTTAAAAACCGGAAAACAGCCGGTGGCTCCTCCAGATACACATCAATCTGCGCCCGGGGCGCCTCCTTTTGCAGATAGAGATACAGCGCCATCACAGAACAGACACAATCCCCGTCGGGTCTGACATGGCCGCTGATCGCTATGGACTTTGCCTCCTTGAAATCACTGATCTTCTTCATTTTCATTTCCCTCATCTGTTTTTGCAGCTTCCCGGTCTGATGCGACCACTTCCTCGATCCGCCTCGCCATATTCACCCCGTAGGCAATGGATTGATCCATGATAAAGGTCAACTGCGGCGTATTGCGCAGATTGATAGTGTGCGCCAGCTGTCCGCGGATATAACCCTCCGCGCTCTTAAGCCCCGCGAGGGTATCCGTCTGTGCCTTCTCATCTCCCAGCACACTGATCCACACCTTACAGGTCTTAAGATCGGGAGCCACCTCCACTGCCACCACGGAGGTCATCGGAGCGATCCTCGGATCCTTGATCCCGCTGCGGATGATCTCCGCCAGCACACGCTGCACCTCCCCGTTGATGCGGGTATTTTTGACACTATTCTTCCTCATATTATCTGGGCACCTCCACCATGATATATGCCTCTACGATATCAAGCTCCTGCATCTTATCGAAGCCCTCAAACACCAGACCGCACTCGAATCCGGCCTTCACTTCCTTCACATCATCCTTGAAACGCTTCAGTGAGGCAAGCTCACCCTCGTAGATCTGCTCATCGCCTCTGCGGATGCGGATCTTGCAATTTCTCTGGAACTCGCCGTCAAGCACATAGGAGCCTGCGATATTTCCGATTGCAGACGCTTTGAATATCTGACGTACCTCCGCGTGGCCGATCACCTTCTCCTCGAAGATCGGGTCTAACATACCCTTCATGGCTGCCTCGATATCCTCGATTGCCTGATAGATCACCTTGTAGAGACGTACATCCACGCCTTCCCGCTCCGCCACGGTCTTGGCTGTCGCATCCGGTCTCACATTGAAACCGATGATGATAGCCGAGGAGGCGGAAGCTAGAGACACATCCGACTCGTTGATTGCCCCCACGCCGCCGTGGATGCACTTCACCACCACTTCCTCGTTGGACAACTTCATCAGACTCTGCTTTACGGCCTCCACGCTGCCCTGCACATCCGCTTTGACGATCAGGTTCAGCTCCTTCAGATTGCCCTCCTGAATCTGGTTGAACAGATCGTCAAGAGACATCTTGGTTTTTGTTTCTGCCAGCATCTCCTCCTTATGCTGTACCATATAGGTCTCCGCATAGGATTTTGCACTCTTATCATTTTCATGGACGATAAATACCTCTCCGGCGCTGGGCACATCGGATAATCCCAGGATCTCCACCGGTGTGGAAGGAGTCGCCTCCTTGACCCGTCTGCCCTTATCGTCTATCATCGCGCGCACTTTGCCATGGCTTGCCCCTGCGGAGATAAAGTCTCCCACATGGAGTGTACCCTTCTGTACCAGCACGGTCGCTACCGGTCCTCTTCCCTTGTCTAACTCCGCCTCGATCACCAGACCTCTGGCATTTCTGTCCGGGTTCGCCTTAAGCTCTAAGATCTCCGCTGTGAGCAGGATCGTCTCTAACAGATTCTCGATTCCTTCTCCCGATTTTGCAGACACAGGCACAAACTCCGTGGATCCGCCCCAATCTACCGGAATCAGCTCGTACTCTGTCATCTCCTGCTTCACACGGTCAATGTTCGCGTTAGGCTTATCGATCTTATTGACTGCTACGATGATCTCGATCCCTGCCGCCTTCGCATGGTTGATCGCCTCCACCGTCTGAGGCATTACGCCGTCATCAGCCGCCACCACCAGAACCGCGATATCTGTCGAATTGGCGCCGCGCATACGCATAGCGGTAAAAGCTTCATGACCCGGTGTATCCAGGAAAGTAATGCTCTGTCCTTTGGCGCTTACCGTGTATGCACCGATGGCCTGGGTAATACCACCCGCCTCTTTATCCGTCACATTAGTCTTACGGATTGCATCCAAAAGGGAGGTCTTACCGTGATCTACATGCCCCATAACGCAGATGACCGGCGGACGCGCCACCATGGTAGCCTCATCCTCCTCTTCCTCACGCAGAAGCTCCTCGATCACATCCACCTTGACCTCTTTCTCACAGATGATCTCGTACTCGATGGCAATATTTTCCGCCTCCTCGAAGGTGACGTCGGAATTTAATGTCACGATCTGACCCTGTAAAAAGAGCTTCTTAATGATAGCTGAGGGCTGGATCTTCATCTTATCCGCCAGATCCCTGATGGTCAAAGTTTCCGGGATCGTGATCACTTTGATCTGCTCCTCCTTGGACTCCTCGGGCTTCTTCTCCGGCTTGATAAACCGGCCCGCTCTGTTGCGGTTCTTTACTGCCGCTTCGTCCTCCTCATAGATATGATCCTTCCTGGAGCGTTTATCCCTATCCTGATTGGCCCTGCGCTTCTCGTCCTCCCGATGCTTCTCCACGTCCTTGCCGGGCGCCTCGGCGACAAAGTCCTTTGGACCGTTATTTTTCCGAAATCTATTGTCCTGCCCGCCAGCTCCTCTCTGAGCGCGGTCATTATTTCCACCATTCCGGCCACCAGCGAAGGGAGCGCCGCCACTCCTGCGATCACCCTGACCGTTGTTATAATTCGGCCTGCTCTGGCCCTCAGCTCTGTGATTTTCTCCTGCACTGCCCGCTCTCTCCTGTCCGGCTGTCGTTACGTTCCTGCTGTTTTCCCGCTTCTCCTGCTGCCGCTGCTCTAACCGTCTCTCCTGCTGCCGCTGCTCTAACCGTCTCTCCTGCTGCTGCTTTTGGCGCACATCATAAGGCTCTGCCGTCACCGGGATTGGTTTCTGGGTAGGCCGCACGATCTTGTGAGGCGTGTTCTGCGGCTGCACAGGACGAGCGCCGTTGCCCATCGGTCTGCCGTTCCCACGGTTTCCTCCTCCCTGAGCCTGCTTTCCTCCCATCTTGGAATTCTGGGGATTGCTCACGAAGATGATCTTTTTCTTTTTAGGAGCCTCGGCTTTCCCATCCTTCTTTTCCGCCGCCTTAGGCGCTTCGGGTGCCGTCTCGGCTTTGGCTGCCTCAGGAGCCTTCTCCGTCTTGGTCTCCTGCGGTTTTTCCTCCTTCGCGGGCTTTTCCTGTTCGGCTTTGCCAAATTCTTTTTTCACCAGCGCGATCGCCTCATCCTCAATGGAACTCTGCGCTGCCTTTACCTCATATCCTTTAGCCTGCAGGAAGTCGATCAGTTCCTTGCTCTTCCTGTCTAATTCTTTTGCAAGCTCATGTACTTTCATCTTCGCCATACTTACTACCTCCAACTATTTCGAATCCGCCAAATGCTTCTGTATCGAATCTGCAAATCCCTCATCTGTCAATGCAAGGATCGATCGTTCCTCCTTGCCCATGGAATGTCCAAGCACGCTCTTTGTTCCATAGAGCACACAGGGAACCCTGTAAAAATCACACATGTTACTATACTTTTTTCTGGTATTACCCGACGCATCCTCCGCTATGATGACCAGACTGGCCTTACCGCTCTTGACCGCCTGTTCCGTTGCAAATCCGCCACTGACAACATTTCTGGAGCGTGTGGCGAGTCCCAGCATGGACAACACCTTATCCTTTCCCGGCATTTGACTCATACCCGCCCTCCTCAAACTCCTTTTCCAGATTCTCGTATATTTCATCCGGTATGCGCATCTTAAGCGACCGCTCCAGTCCCTTGTTTTTTCTCGCTCCCGCCAGACAGTCGCCGCTCTTACACAGATAGGCGCCTCTTCCGTTTTTTCTCCCGGTCACGTCCAAAACCACCGGACCCTCCGCGCTCTTCAACACACGCATCATCTCTTTTTTATCTTTCATCTGCCCGCAGCCCACGCACTGGCGCAGCGATATTTTTTTTGCCATTATTCCTCCTGCGCGTAGTCCTCTTCTACGTACCCGTCTTCCTCATACTCTCCCTCGTACTCTTCTTCGTCATACTCCTCATCGTCGTAGACGTAATCCTCGTAACGGAATCCGGGAGCATCCTTGGCCTGCGTCTCACTCTTAATGTCGATCTTATACCCTGTCAGTCTGGCTGCCAGTCTGGCGTTCTGTCCCTCTTTTCCGATGGCAAGAGACAATTGATAATCCGGCACTACCACCTTGGCAGTCTTTTCATCGGGGTCAGCAAACACGGCCACGATCTTTGCCGGAGAAAGTGCATTCTGGATCAGGTTGCCGGGGTTCTCATCCCAGTTTACGATATCGATCTTCTCGCCGCAGAGTTCATCCACGATGGAATTGACTCTGGCGCCGTTGATGCCCACACAGGCTCCCACCGCATCCACATTGGGATTGTTGGAGCGCACTGCGATCTTCGTCCTGCTGCCCGCTTCTCTGGCGATGCTCATGATCTCCACTGTGCCGTCCTTGATCTCCGTCACCTCGGACTCAAAAAGCCGCTTTACCAGTTCAGGATGAGTACGGCTGACCAATATCCTGGGACCCTTGGGGGTGTTTCTCACCTCCAGAATATACACCTTGATCCTCTCGGTGGGGCGGAAATGCTCGGTGCGCACCTGCTCGTTTTCATTTAAAATGGCATCCGCCTTGCCCAGATTGATGGAAATGTTCTTTCCCATATACCGCTGCACAATGCCGGTCACCACATCCTTCTCCTTCTCGAAGTACTGATTATAGATGACGCTCCTCTCTTCCTCACGGATCTTCTGTAAGATCACGCTCTTGGCATTCTGGGTCGCGATACGTCCGAATTCCTTGGAACGGACCTCCACGCGAACCACACTGCCCACCTTGGCTTTCGGATCGATCTCCTTGGCTTCCTCACTGGAGATCTGCATCACGGAGTCCTCCACCTCTTCGACGACTTCCTTCTCTGCGTAACAGTAGAAATCACAAGTCTCTCTGTCGATCTCCACCTTCACATTGTCCGCCTTGCCAAAGTGATTTTTGTAGGCGGTGATCAGTGAATTCTCGATCGCCTCGAAGAGAGTCTCCTTGCTGATCTCCTTCTCTCTCTCCAGAATATCCAGCGCCTCCATCAATTCCTTATTCATTTTCCATTGTCCTCCTATGTTTCATTCCCATATCATAAAAATGCTTTAAAAATCCAGTGCCAGTCTTACCGTCGCGATATCCTGCCTCTCAAAGGTGTGCGTGACGCCGTCTTCCTCGATCGTAATGGTTCCGGCGTCAAAAGCCTTCAGGATCCCCGCGAACTCCTTTTGCCCGTCAATGGGCTTGTAGGCTTTCAGCTCCACCGCCTCCCCTAGGCTCTTTTCCAGATGTCTGTCTTTTTTAAGCGTCCTTCCAAGACCCGGACTGCTGACTTCCAGAATATAGGCATCCGGAATGTAATCCTCCTCATCGAGCCTGTCGGACAGGGCACGGCTCACATTCTCACAGTCCTGAATGTTCACCCCTTCCGGCTTATCAATATAAACCCGCAGATAGTACTCTTTTCCTTCCTTCACATACTCCACATCGTAGATTTCCACAGCATACTGTTCTACAATGGGCGCTAGAAGCTGTTCTGTCTTTTCCTCGTATGTCTCTCTCTTTGACATAGCCCCTCCACTACCTCATAATCGAGCAGGGAAGATTTTTCCCTGCTCGCCGTGCGACCCGTGTGCCACTTTAGTGGCATACTTCCTCTACACGGGTCTGCACATAGAAAGAGTGGACTCGCAAGCCCACTCTCTATTACAGTAACTATTCTTGATACTGGATATATTATAACACCCTTTTTCTTCCAATGCAAGTGTTTTTGCCGCCGCAATTGACGCCGTAATTGACAGGATGGCAGATATCCTTTACTCTAGTTAAAGATAACCGAGAAGGAGCAAAGCACTATGGAAAAGACAGACCGCACAGTGTTACGGCATATGTTTCAGAGTTTTTTCAGCACCTGGGCGCTGATGAAGGCAGCACGCATGGAGCCGGGCAATATCCTGACCTTTGTATTTTTCCTGCTTGTCTTTTTCTTTTATCGTCACGTACACCGCAGAAGGGAGCTCATGCAGAGTGCCAACCGGATCGTTGTAGCCGGCACTGCCGCGCTTTTCACCCTTCTGTATATACTGGTGGACTATCCGCACTACATAGAACTTCTAACAAGCCGTCTCTACCGTGCCGCGATCCTTGGCATCGTATTTACCGGCTTTGTTTTTCTGTTTTATCATCTGCTTTTGTTTCTGTTCTCCTACGCCTGTAACAAGTCCAATCTGCGCACGCTGCTTCTCTACGACTATGCGCCCGCTTGCTATATACATCCGGATCACCCCAGGCTCTCCGCCTGTTTTACAAGGGTCTTCAGCTTTTATAAAACCCATACGGCGCTCAGCTCCTTTTTGCTCTGCCTGCTTGGCTGGCTGCCCTACTACCTGTATCAGTACCCGGGCATCATGACCCCGGACAGCATCAACCAGTTTGAACAGGTGCTGGGGCTCGTCCCCTACTCCAATCACCACCCCTGGGTTCACACGATGCTCTTCGGGCTCTTCTACAAGATCGGCTACGCTCTGACTGGGGATATGGTGACCGCTGTATCACTCTATACCTTTTTTCAGATGTGCCTGCTTGCGGGAAGCATCGCCTACTTTATCTCCACCCTGCGCTCCCTCAGGATACGCCCCTTTGTACTGCTTCTGATCACGGCTTTCTATGCCCTGATCCCCTATCACGCCGTCTTCTCCGTCACTATCTGGAAAGATATTCCCTTTGCGGCAGCGGTGCTGTTCTTCAGCTGTGCGCTTCTGCGGCTGTCCGTAGCGAAAAAAATCAATGCGGTAAATCTCACCGTCTTTGCAATATCAGGCGTTATGATATGTTTGTTCCGCTCCAACGGCTGGTACGCCTTTCTTTTGGCTTTTCCCTTCCTGCTGTTTGGACTTCGCAGGGAGGCAAAGCGGTTCTACCCGCTGCTCTTACTCATTCTCCTGTGCGCTGTGATCGTCAAATATCCGGTCATGCGCGCCTTTCATGTGGAGCAGCCGGATTTCATCGAATCGGTCTGCATACCCATGCAGCAGATTACAGCTGTTATTTGTAATGACAGGGAACTTGCCCCGGAGGATCTGACTCTGATCGAACAAGTGGTGGATCTCACCTACATTCACGAACTGTACAACCCCACCTTCGCGGACAACATCAAAGAGCTCGTCCGTGCCGGCAACCAGGACTATCTGACCGCCCACAAGGGTGAGTTCTTCAAGCTCTGGCTGCGTCTGGGACTGCGCTATCCCGCAGACTACCTGACCGCCTACATAAACCAGACCTACGGCTACTGGTATCCTGACTCCTTCTATCTGGTGGCGGAGGGCGAGGGCATCAGCGCCACCGATCTGGGCGTCTCCCATACCCCAATAATAGGCGGTCCCCTTGTCATAAAAGGCAAAGAGATCGCCATCAAGCTTGGCAGTATGGTTCCCGTCTACGGCACTCTGTGGAGCATGGGTGTCGCCTGCTGGATCCTGCTGTTCAGTATAAGCGTCGTGTGCATCCGCCGGGAATATCACAAACTCATCTGCTATCTGCCCGGCATCACCCTGCTTTTAACGGTACTCGTGGCTACTCCCGTAGCCACAGAGTTCCGCTATGTGTACTTCATGGTCTTAAGTCTGCCCTTCTATCTGATCACGGCAATCCTGCCGGAAACTGATGTCCCGCCGCAGGATTCCCGGGAACGCCTTTAAGAAAGGAAAATACAGTCTCCCGTTTTCAGATGGGAATAAAACGCCGCCTCTTCACTTTCCTCTATGCGCTTCTGTGCCTCCTCTCCGGTACAATGATTAAAGCCCGCAAGTGTGACACCCATTCCCTTCAAGAGCTTCATGGTCTCCGCAAGGCGCGCCTCGTCCGCCTCCACCAGATGGGAGCCTCCAAAGACCGCATACACCGGCTGCCCGAAACGCTCCCGCACACTCTCGAGCATATTTAAGATCCCCGGATGGCTGCATCCCACGATCATGACAAGTCCCTTCTGACTCTCCAACACCAGACAGATCTCATCCGGGAAATCATCCTCCACCATTCCTGCCTTCGTCCTTCGTACGAATCGCGCCGGGGCCTTCTCAAACTCGTAAAACCGCTTGAAGCCGCCCACCACATGGCAGCCGGGAAACAGCGTTATATTCACCTCACAGACCCGGTGCGAGATCTTTTTCTTCTTTAACAGTTCCCGTCCGAAGCCACAGCCAAGATACGCGTACTTCTCCCCGTCTCTGGCATACTTCTCCTCAAAAAATCTGGGCCCCGTTATGAGCGGTGCGCGAACGCCGTGGGCTACCATATCCGGATAGCCGCCTGCATGGTCATAGTGGCTGTGACTTAAGACCACATAATCTACATCTTTTAAAGAGACATTCATCTTCTTGGCATTCTGGCGTGCCGCCTTCCCCGCACTGCAATCAAAAAGAATCTTCTTACCCTCCATCTCCACCAGAAAAGACAACCCATGCTCCGCCCGGAGCGCTTTATTCTGCGAAAGCTGGTTTTCCAATAAAGTGCGCAAAATGATCATATGATGTCCTCATCCTTTCGTACTGTCTCTATTCCTTTCTGCCTCACCTCTACTCTAACAGCAGCCGCTCAACGCTTGATCAACAGCACCTCCACATCGTTCACATTGGTGCCTGTGGCGCCTGTAACGATCAAGCTTGAATGATCTGATCCGCTTCTTCCCGTAGTGTCATAGGATCCTCCTTTTCTTACTGTCAGCAAAAGCACTGCCGTTTGTACCATTTTACTATCAAACTATTAAAAAATGAAGATTTTTCGTAATTTTCTCTTTCACTCCAAATAAACGATATTTCGTTTTATTTTATTTAAAATTTTTCACAAAACATATAGACATTGCACTTGTTTTGTGATATGCTTTGTTTACTTACCCGGAGAGTAAGTGTCGCTGCAAAAGAAAGGCGGGAATATTATGACAGACAGTGCAAAGCTGGATCTGCTTCTCTCTGAGATGCAGGAAATGAAAACTGACATGCAGGAAATGAAAACTGGCATGCAGGAAATGAAACAGGATATTCATCTGTTGAAGGATGATACCCAAACACTGAAAGAGAACACCCAGACATTAACCCAAAAGGTCGATGTCATCGAGGCCAAGGTAATTCACACAGAATTGATCCTCGAAAATGAAATTCGTGTCAACATCCAGCGCGTGGCCGAAGGACATCTGGATCTGTCCAGAAATCTGCATGACGCGATGCGGCCCAGTAACGAAGTGGAAATGCTGGCAATCAAGGTTCGGATGCTGGAATCCGATGTGAGAGAATTGAAGTCCAGATTGGCATGACAACACAACATCAGGATCGGGAACTGTAAAATCGGCTCATGCCCTTTATTTTACCATTTATCCTTCCGCGTTTATCAGTTTACATAATACCAAAACAAAGGATTGCAATTATTTTTATAAAGAGTATATCC
>CAMWMO010000017.1 GCA_947175305.1 uncultured Lachnospiraceae bacterium | reverse complement strand
GCATTTAATTCCTCCATCAGCGGATCCCCCTGGGGCACATAGCCAAGCACCTTCGGGATCTGTCCCGGACGGCGAAGCAGATCAGTCCGCGCGCATCCCTGCGCATAAAAAAAGGAGCCGCCGTCCGCCCTGCGTACGCCCGCCAAAATAGAGAGCAGTGTGGACTTCCCGCTGCCATTACTGCCAAGGATTCCCACACAACTTCCTCTCTCCACAGAAAAAGAGATATCTTCCAGTACCGTCTTTTTAGAATAGGATTTTCGTATCCCTGTCACTTCCACTTCCATAGGCACCCCGCCTTTCCCGCCGCCGGTCACTTCTCTCCGGCAAGCGCCTCCTCGACTGCCGCCGCGATCTGCCGCATTCCCGCCGCCGTAGGATGCACTCCGTCGCTGGTCATCTCCTGCAGATTCTCTATGGTGACCCCGCAGTTGTAGAGATCGATCACAGGAAGCCCCCTGTTCTCGGCAATACGAATGATCATCTCTCCATAGTCCGCCGCCGTCAGCCCAGCCCCGTTGACAAACTCCACATACGGGGTCTGCGTGCCGTAATCCCCCACCTGCAATAAGGTACAGCAGTAAATCCGGGCTGATGGGTAATTGGCTTGCAGCTTGTCCAGCATCAGGGTATAGGCGTCGCTGAACGTATCTATCTCTCCCGCAGGCACCGCATCTGTGCCGTCGTTATCTCCCAGCCGTACCGTCTCCAGCAGATCATTGGTTCCCAGATACACAATGATCCTATCGGGGCAAGCGCCTCCCGGTCCCGCCAGAGCGTTGGTACGAAGCTCATTGCAGGCACACTGGGGATCCTCCGTTCCGGTAGAGTCGCCCGCCACAGTGGCTCCTGAACTGGATCCATTCACATAAATCTCCAGATCCATGTCACCTGTAACAATCTGCCACCAGGTATCCCCCAGCTCTTTTACCGCTCCATATTCAGGGAAAAAAACATGGTATCCCTCCGGATTATATCCCTGATAAGTAGAAATACTGTCACCCAGAATAGAAAGGGTTGCGCCGGCAAGCTGTTCCGTCTCCTGCGTCTGCAGGACCTCCTCCGCCATTTCCTGTGAAGCCTCCTCATCCACTCTGATTTCTTCCTGTTTACTCTCTACATTCTCAACAGGCCGAGGGGCTTCTACTATGTTTTCATCCTGTATATCCTCCGCCTGCACTGCTTTGCCGTCCTCTGTTCCGTCCTGTTCTACCGCCTCCATAGCACCACAGCCACACAGGAGCAGGGAAATCGCCAGAATACCGGCAACAGTGATACGCATTCTTTTCATCTGCTCGTCCTCTGCCCGTTTCCTAAACATTGTTCTCTTACATGTCTACTTTTTCTTAAACATGGTCTGTCTCGCCCCATGCATAGCCCGATGCTTCAGCACATCGTCCACTGCATCCATGCGAAGCCCTGCGTCGATAAAATCACAGTATTTGCAGAAAGGATAGTTCTGCCTGCCCGTGGCGATGGTCTCCCGCAGTTTTTTATATTTCTCACTATTCCATCCCTCCCGCAAAGAGGTCTGATTCAAATCTGCAAGCTCCGTCACCTCAAAATTATCACAGCAACAGATGCCCAGCTTACCAAAAGGAGTGATCCACAGATCCGTAAAGGGCATCAGGCAGGTTTCCTTAATGATCTTCCCCTTGGACTGTTTATTGGGGGCGCTGCCCGCACGGTTTGTCAGCACCTCCTTCAGATAGCGGATCTGCACCAGAATGTCCACATCTTTAAACTCTTCGGGATGCGCCTTCACATAGTCATAGATGACCTGCACGTTATCGTGCATCTTCATATTCAGGCAGTAATTGTTGATGATCAGCTGATCCACATAGGGCACGATCGCTTTCACCTTGTCCACATTGAGCAGAAGCCCGTTGGTGGACATAAAGATAAACGCATCCGGGAGCTTTTCTCTGGCATACTTGTGAAACTCCACGATCCGGGTGTCCAGCCAAGGCTCATTGTTGCCGTAGAGAGTCAGGTGTCCCTTGTAACCCCAATCGTGAAGCTGGTCGATGACAGAATAGTAGAGCGCATCGTCCATCTTCTTATAGGGGCGTTTCTCCGCATGGATGTTTGCCGTACAGAACTCGCAGGTACTGTTACAGCGGTTCACCGTCTCCAGATTTACTACCAGCGGATGGGGCGCCTCTTTCCGGCTCAAAAAATATTCGATATAATTTTTCTGTGATCTCCTGCGGCTTACAAACTGCAGTTTTAAATAACTCTCACTGGAGATCCGGGGCAGATATTTTTTTGCGTTCCACCCGATGATTCCTCCGAAATTGTGTACTCTGATCGACATAATCTCAATTCCTCAATTCTTCTTCAATATTCTGTACTGCGACGCCAGTGTTACGAGACTGCATAGACATAGATCGTCATGCTTCCGTCGGCCGCGGTGTACTCTCCGAGCAGGGTAAGTCCGGTCTCTTCGGCATTGGTAAGAGCAAGTCTGGAAAAAAGATAGCGTCCGCCCAGCTCCCGAAATGCCGCCGCATCCATATAGATATCATAATCCGTAGCATACACTGTCTTGGTGGCGTTTACAATACTTAAATCCGTCCCCGAATACAGATAGGCTCTTGCTCCCCAGTCGTCATAGTAGATCCGCGTCGCCTCCATCCTCTCCAGAGCCGGCGCGATGATCTTCCGGAAGTCCTCCTTATACTGCTGGGAATAGAATCCCAGATAGCCGTCCAGGGTGGCGATCCCATTGTATTCCAGCACCGCCGGGTGGAACCCGTAGGCTGCCGTCCACTCTCCCCGATAACCGATGTCCCCCTTTATCTCGGCAAACAACTCTGTGGCATAAAACTGCTCATAGGAGAGTTCATCCACCTCCTGGCCGTGAAAATATTCGTAGGCCCTGTTATGACATGTGTTATATAAATCATTGTACCGGGTGGGCGTCAGGATGACCACCAACACCGCCACACAGACAATGCCGTTGGCAAGCCACATCTGCCACACGCCCGCCTCATAGAACCGGATCAAGATCAGAAACAGCGCTCCATACCAGAGGAAGGGATTGAAAAAAATCGTCCGGTTAAACTGCCAGCCCTCCAGAGGTGGGATCAGCCTCTCCACCAGAGAGCGCAGAGGCTCAAAGTCATAGAGACCATACACCACACAGTTGAATAAAATAAAGACTATGAGCAGATTGAAAGGATCCCTGCCGATCCGCTTCCACTGCCGCCTCCACACATAGAGGCCATTATTTATCACAAAATACACCGCACAGACCGGCAGCACCACCTTCCCGTGCACGCCGTCCGCATGAAAGATCCCCTCCCGGAAGACCAAAACGATCTCCTGCAGGATCTCAGGCACCGAAAGGCTGGCGTTCACGATGGAAGAGCGGATCGTCACCTCGTCGCTGAACAACATCTGTCCAAACAGCCGGTACTCACAGGCCACATAGCCGAAAGCCAGCACAAAAAGCGCTATGATCAGCCGCCAGGCAGGCTTCCTGTCCTTAACGGACAGCCACAGGATCGCCAGTACCAGGTAGCCCAGCAGAAAAATGCCATGATAGGAAAAATAGGATACCAGCGGATAGGCAAAGAGCGCCGCATACCAACCGTACCATCCTTTTCCCTGCCCCCTGTATATCTTGACAAGCAGCCATACGCACAGCGGGATCGAGGCGAAGGCAAAGCCAAAAGCCGGAAAAAACCAGAGAATACCGTAGGCAAAACCCGTCATGTAGATGACAGGCCGGTAAAGCATATACTTTTCCGGATAAAGCTCCGCCGCAAGCAGCCGGAAGGAAAACATCCCCAGAAGAATCTTTCCCAAAAGCCCCAGCACGTATGCCGTATAAGTCGGAAAGAGCATATAGAGCGCGCTGTAAAGCGACAGCTCCGAGGGCAGATTATCCCGGCTGACGCCGCCTAAGAAGGGCACATCCACCCCGTGCTTCCAGAAAGAATCCGTGTTTTTGAGCATCTGGAACTGGGCGAGAAACAGATCCATATTATCATGGATGCCGATATAGCTGCGCTCCCCGTAGCCGAAGAGCACACCCGCCAAAAGCAGCAGAAAGCCCACGATCGGAAACAGGAACCAATATTTCGTTAGCCATAGAAACCACTTTTGCTCTGTCAGCCGCCTCATCAGCTCTCGTCCTTCTTCCCCTTCGTCTTTCTGAATACAAACAGCTTCTGCCCGAAAAAGTTCATCACAATAAAAATACACATACCACAGATCATGGCTATGTTTTCAAGAAGCGCTACGGAGATCCTGCCCCCCGAAGACAGTCCTAACGCATCCAAAGCCCGGGCCGTAAACGGCTTCGCCACACTGAATGCAATAACATAACACACGATGATATTGAGGGCGAACCGCCAGGGCAGCCACTTATCCCGCTCCTCCACCTTAAACGTCAGCTTGGCGTTGGCGTGATAGGAGAAGACACTGCCAATAAAATAGGATATTCCGCTGGACAGCCAGTAATTCAAATGAATCAGGTTATATAAGACCGCCATGATACCCCATCCCATCAGCGTGTTGATCACGCCCACCATACCGAAATGGATGACCTCCATGATAAAGTCCTTATATTTTAAATACAGCGCTTTCATTTGCCCTTATTTCTCCTCTATCCTCTTCCCTCTTTTCGGGAAAAATGGTAAACTGTTAGAAAATAAGCAGAAATCTTTTCCAGACAAGGAGTGCCCATGTCAACCTTAAAAATACACCATATCGGCTATTTAGTCAAAAAAATAGAAAAGGCCCGGCAGACCTTCGAAGCTCTCGGCTACCGCACGGAGCAGGATACCGTCTACGATGACATCCGCAAGGTGGATATCTGTTTCCTTGTAAAAGACGGCTATCGCATCGAGCTGGTCTCCCCGGTCTCCGAGGATTCCGTGGTGGCAGGTCTTTTAAAGAAATATAAAAACTGCCCCTACCACATCTGCTATGAGACTGCCGACTACGAGGCCGCCTGTGCCGAGCTGGCTGCAAACGGCTTCCTGGCTATCGACACGCCCACCCCTGCGCCTGCCCTTGGCGGCCGCAAGGTGACGTTCTTTTCCAGCGCTCTGATCGGCATGGTGGAGCTTTTGACTACTGTGTGATATCATTCCTGATATACATGGTGATCGTCCCGCATTTTTTCTCCGTAAAATCTGACAGATCCAGGCTGGGCTCATAACACCAGTGCCGATCCTCCTGATTGTACATCACGATAACATCGATATCTTCAAACGCCGACTCCTCGTCCTCCCTCGGTCCGTAGGAGCGGTTGATCTTATTTTCCTCTTCCTCCCAGTAAAACACCTCATCATAGCCATGGAGCCGGAACCAGTGGTACATCGTCTTGTTGCCCTCCAGATTGGGAGCAAAACAGGACAACACCCGCCTATCGGTTCCTCCCACCAGCTCCAGGGTGGACTCCAGCATCGTCCGAATGCTCTCACCCCGATAGGTAAAATACCGCGCTTCCCGCAGCGTAACCCTTCCGTGGGCCGCCAGCATCAAGAGCAGGCACAGAAAATAGGCGATCCGCCGTTTGCCGCTTAAGGGGCGGAAATTACAGCCCACGATCACAAAGAAAAAGGCAAAGCCCAACACGCTTGGCAGAATATAGCGCTCTTCCAGAGCGGTCTTACTGTAAGTGATACACTGGGGCAGTATGATCGCCGCCGCAAGCAGCACCTCCCACAGAAGCTTTTTCGTGTGCTCCCAATAAGTCAGAAGGATCAATCCCATCAGGATCCCGAATCTCACATACCATTTCAGATTTGCCCGCGCCGCGTCGCCCCACACCTGCACATACTGAGAAAAAGTCACGCTCTCATCCAATCCCACATAGGAATAGTTGTTGGTGCCGACCGCAAAGACGATCAGTAACATCTCCACCGTAAAGATCACACCGATCGCAAGCAAATAAGGGAATCTGCATTTGATCGCCTCCCAGAGTCCCGCCACCGTCACCCGCTCTCCCTGCATCTGTGCATACAGCACATACAGGCCAACAAAGGGCAGCAGCAGAATAAAAGGTTCCTTGTAAATGGACATCAGGAAAAAGGCCCCTACGCTGGCAAAGGCATACCACCTTCTGTCTGTCTCAAGCCATTTGAGCAGCAGATAAAATCCAACCGCAAACATCATAATATCATAGGACTCCTGGGGTCCCAGTTTCCACCACACCGCGGACTGATAGCCCACCATCACCGTCAGGGAAAAGAGTCCGGCGCAGACCATATTGCATTTCATCTGTCTGGCACAGTAATAAAGCGCCACAAGCGCTGTCACGATCTCTGCCGCCTTTACAACTGACATGGCTGTCAGGTTTATGCCGAATACAGCGGCCATCAATATTCGATTGATATAGTACAGCGGTCGAAAGCGCAGGGTCAGGTCAAACGTGACCGTCTCCCTGAGACACTCCCACAAACTCTTATGCTCCAGTGTCATCCAGTCTATATACTGGGCAAACTCCCAGTCATCCACCAAATGAAACCCGGAGGTCAGCGTTCCCGTCCCGATCACGACGCCGAACACCAGCACCGCAAAAAAACTCCATACCAGAACGGCTTCTTTTCTCTTGTTCATCATCCGATCTGGCTGAGAATGATATCAGCCATCTCCCCCACATTCTTCATGGACACCACCTGGCCCATATTGAATTTCATGCCAAATTCCTGCTCCACTGCTGCCAGCAGATTGATGTGCTCCAGAGAATCCCACTCCTCGATATCGTCAGCTGTCGTTACATCCGTCACAGTGATCTCCTCGTCATCGAACACATCCCGGAACACTTCATTTAATTTTTCAAACACTTCTTCTCTGCTCATATGCCTGTCCTTCCTCTCTGTATTTATCTTTCCACTCGAATCACCGTATTTTTCGGTTCATACGCATCGGGAATCACGAAACGCCACGTTGTGACACCCGTGTCATCTTCTTCCACCTTATCAAATCCCATGGTTTTATAAAACTCCCTCACCATGGCGTTTTTGGCTGTGGGATAATAATATCCCATGATCGTTCCGATTCCGCAGTCCCTGCACGCCTCTACTACACTGTCCATCATGGCGTATTCCATATCCCGTTTCAGGACGCGGCAGCTCATAAGCCACAGATCCAGATGCAGAACTCCGCATCCCTTATCCTCCGCCGTCTCCTTTCTGCCGATCACCACGGAAACGACACCATTGTCACCAAACTTGTCCACCAGCTTGCCGTAGCGGGTAATATATCTCTCATCCGCCGCAAAAGCCTCGATCTCTCCCTGGGTATATCTTCTGGTGGTCAGGTTAAACTGATTGCTCTTGTTGGTGAGCTGTGCGATCCTTGCCATATAGACCCCCTCAAAGGGTCCGATCGTCCCCTGCATCTCCAGGGAGAGCAGGTATTCCCGATAATCTCCAAAAAGCGCTTCCTGCTGCTTTCTGACCAGATTCGCCTTGTACATCTCATTCCGCTTCCGGTCATCCTCCGATAAGCTTGTCACCTCAAAAAAACCGGCGTGATCCAACACACGAATATACTGCTCCGGCGTACCGATCGCCGGCGCCGCCACTCCTGCCTGTGCACTCACGATCTCCCGCTCCGCCGGGTTATCGTCCACAAACACCAGACTGTCCGGCAAAATGTTCAGCTCTTCTGCAATCTCCACGATATTTTTACTCTTGGGTTCCCAGTTGGCCTTAATGATGAGAAAATCCTCCGGCTTCAGGATGCCGTCCGGGTGATTTAAGCCCGCCATCGCATTATCATGCTCATTCTTGGAATTGACGGCAAGCATCACGCCGATATCCTTCTGTGCCCTGACGTAGCTTTGAAATTCCGAATAAACCTGTCCCACGGACGTCTCCTGCCCGATCTCCAGATTCTCCGGTCCGTCATCCCCCACGATGCCGCCCCAGAGCGTATTGTCCAGATCCAGAACGAGAGCCTTCTTATTCCTGCCAAACACTGCCTTTATGATGTTCGCCAGATTGTGCGCGAAGTCAGGGATCGCCTGCATGCACATGGCGTACTTGTACATATGCCAGTACAGGGGATCCGCCCAACGGTCCAGCCCATACGCCGCCGACAGATACTGGATATCGTGAATATAGAAACTCTCATGGCTTCCCGCATACTGATAAAACATCTCATTGAGCCGGTTCAAAAACCGGATCCGCCCCTGCGGGTACACCGCCTCCTGATTCCCCAGGATCCTGTAAAAGGGGTACTCAAAATTATTCTGGATCACGGGGCAGTGATAGGTGTCCGCGATCTTATTCCACATCATCTGAAAATGCCCATACTGCTCTGCAAGGAGCTCCTCCACCCGCTCTGCGCTGTCCCGCGGAGTCGGATAGACGGCAATATTACGGTTTGTGGTATGAATAAAGATCAGATCCGGGGCAAACGCTGTAAGCTCCGGATTATCAAACATAACATCCTGCCAGTATTGCGCGTACTCCGATTCATAGAAAACGGGCCGTATCCCCTGCTGTAACAAAAACAGTTCCAGCACACGAATGATATCATGGGTCGTGCTGCCTCCCAGGACTGCGATCCGTTTTTCGATCAGATCCGGGTGCTCCTCTAAGAGCATCCGTTTCAGTTTTTTGGATTTCTTTAAGATAAGCTCCCCGTCAAAGGGATATTCCAGCTCCCGCATCTCGCTCTCCATCCATAAAATAAAAGACAGGTTTTTACACCTGTCTTTTATTTTACCATATTCTGTCTGCTCTATGCAATCACTCTTCGGGATAGAAATCCCTGCGAATTATGCCGGACAGCTTCTCCGCATACACTCTGGCGCCCAGAGGCGTCATGTGAATACCGTCCTCCAGATAATCATCCGCCGTCCCTGCGTCGATGCCGCTGTCCTCAAAGGCGTTGAAGAAGATAAGCCCCTCTTCTTTAAATTGCTCCGCCACATAGCCGGCCCCCCTGGCAAAAGTGACAAGGGACCCGTAGCCATAGTCCAGAGAATATCCGTCGCCGATAAACGTATTACCGCTGAAAACCTGACAGTAATGGGGTGCGATCAGCATGATGCCCGCATCCGGAAAACGGGTTCTCAGCCTGTTGATCGCATCTTCCAAAGCGCCCGTATAGGTATGTGTGCTGTCTACCGCCAGGGTATCTCCTCCCTCCAGATATCTGCTGTTGGGAATCTGCCCTGTGAGGAAATCATTGACGCCATACTCTATGATGAAATAGTCCGTCTTGTCAAAGTCGCAGGTTTTGAGCACCTCCCCTGCGGCATACCCCTCAAAGATGTCCGTGTTGATATTCCCCACGATGGCATTCACCACTCCCAACAGACAACGGGAATCCCATGTGGCAAAATTATACTGCTCATTGGGCAGAAGCGCCGCCGTAGTGCCGCCCATGGACATATTGTAGACCTTCGCGTTCAGCTGCTGGCTGATAATGTCCGCCGCACCGCTCTCCGTTCGGTCGCCGTCCATGATGCTGTCGCCCAGAATAACGATCTGCATATCGTAATTCCTGTTGTCCTCCTCCGGCGCCTTCGTTTCCTGCTGAACATCCTGTGTCTTGTTCTGCTCCACCACCTTAGCCGGCTGCTCAGGCTGGTCCTGACTGCTGCCTGCTGGCGCTGCTTCTTCCTGGGCTGTCACCACACTAGTGCCATCCTGAAGCTTTCTCCACTCCTCTTTCAGC
>CAMWMO010000016.1 GCA_947175305.1 uncultured Lachnospiraceae bacterium | reverse complement strand
TCGCAGGAGACAGTCAGGGAGGCGCTCGACAAGCTTGCGGCCTACGCGGCGGGACATCCTGTGGATGGGATGGGGAGCTTCCGCTATCGTCCGGCCCATGACAGCACGTTTGTTTTTGCGGACGGCATCGGGCTTGCCTGTCCTTTTCTCTATCGGTACGGTGAGATCTTGGGAAAGACGGAATACAGAGAACTGGCGGTCAGACAGGTCGTAAACTTTTTATCTTATGGCATGGACGGCGGGACGGGGCTTCCTTACCATGGATACGATATGACAGACGGATATAAATACGGCATTATCGGCTGGGGGCGTGCTGCGGGCTGGATGCTTCGCGGCATGGCCGGCTGCCTTTCGTCGGACTACGGCAGACAGCGCCTGGAAGAGCCTTACAGGGAGATGGTGAAGGCTGTTTTGACATGGCAGAGGCCTGACGGCTGTTTTTCCTGGCAGCTGCAGGCTCTGGAAGGACCTGCGGATACCTCCGCCACTGGGATGATCTGTGCTGCTCTGGCGCAGGGAATGGCACAGCGGGTTTTTGCGGGACAGGATTGTGAGAAGGCGTTATCCGCCGGGAAAAAGGCGCTGAAAAAATCGGTCAGGAATGGCCTTGTGTATGACTGTTCCGGGGAGTGTGAGGGCTTTTCCTGCTATCCGCAGCGCTATGGCGCATATCCCTGGTCGTTGGGACCAGCATTGGAGATTTTATAGAGGGACATGATGATAGAACGTTGCAAAAAATATGAAAAAACACTTTCCATACAAGAAGCGCTCTACTATGGCTTCTTTATCTTGCTGTCTCTGGCGAAGGGACTGGGATTTTACGAGGGGCAGAAGCTTTTTATTTTGTTGACGGTGCCTGCGCTGTTTCTGGGGTTCCTAAAGCTTGTCCTTACGCCTTATACCAGGAGGCAGGCAATTTTGCAGGTGCTTCTTGTGGGACTGACGGCGGTGGTGTATTGGCAGTCTCGTGAGATCGGGATTTTGTTTTTGGCTTTTACGGTGCTTGGCATGAAAGGCATTTCGGTCAAAAAAGTACTCCATATCGGCTTATGGGTGTGGTCGGCATGTGCAGTGGCGCTGTCTGTATTCTCCTTCTTTCGTCTGGAGCATACGATCTACCGTGTACACGCCAAGATGAAGATGGGACATATCTTCCGCTGGAGCCTGGGCTTTACGCATCCCAACATTCTGCATATCACCTATCTGATGCTCTGTGCACTGATCATCTATGAGCTGCAGGAGAACTATGGCTTTAGGCAGTATATTTTGCTGATGCTTGGAAATTTGCTGGTATTTTTGTATTCCATCAGCTACACTGGATTCGGTATTGTGGCGGTTTTACTGACAGGATGTCTTTATGTGAGATTTCGCCCCAGATTTTGTATCATAGAGAAAATGCTTGTCAACCTGGTGCTGCCGATATGCCTGATCCTGTCTTTTGTGTTGCCGTTTTTTTTATACGATTATTTTAACCTTATTCGTTTTTTTGGTATGCCCTGGGTGGGCATCTGGACACATAGGCTGAATAACCTGTTGAACACCAGGATCTGGCTGGCGGAGCAGTTTTTGAAATCAGAGTACAGAAGCCTGTTTGGAGCGGATATTTCCAAGGTTGTCAGTTCCTCCATGACGTTGGATAATTCCTATGTCTGGTGTTATATCAACTATGGTCTGATTCTCACGGGCGTTCTTATGCTCGCCTACTTTGGGTTGTTGTTCTATGACACGCATAAGCAGCGGACTTTAGAACTTGTGATCCTGATCAGCTTTTTGGCGGCAGGTTGGACAGAACCACTGTTGTTTAACACATCCTTTAAAAATATTACGCTGGTCTTTTTGGGTGCATTTTTGTTTTTACAAAAGGAAGGGGCACAGGAGTACAGCCTGTTTCCCCGATTTTTGGAGCGATGGCGGGAGATCAGGATCCCCTTTGCCGCTCTGCCGGATACCCTCTTTTTCCGGGTGAGGGTATGTTACAGAGCGCATAAGGGTAGGATCTGGGGCGCGGCAGCGGCAGGCATGCTTCTCGGTGTGCTGCTCTGTGGTCTGCTCTATCGGGAGCCTGCAGGATATGTGGTGCCAAGAAGATATACGGACGGTCAGGAAGAGACCTCTGTTTATCTGGAGAGTGAGACAGATCCGACCTATGCGGGGTATCGGATCATGAATTATCAGGATGCACAGACGCCCATGCAGATCGTAGCCGGGAAGGCGGTAAAGCTGGAGACGGTGCGTTACTACACGGGAAGCGCACTGATCGGAGGTCTTCTTGGGGCAGCGCTGGGAATCGGAATGATGAGGAAAAAACATGAAGAAAGAACTGCAATACTGTAAAATACTGGAAACAAACATCAATGTGACGAACATGGAGGACACGATCGCCTATATCACGGAACATCTGGAGCAGCTTAAGGGCGATTATATCTGTGTCTCCAATGTGCACACCACAGTGATGGCATATCGGGATAAGGCTTATCGCAGAGTACAGAACAGTGCGGCCATGGCATTGCCGGATGGCCAGCCCCTTTCTATTGTCAGCAGAAAAAGGGGGTTTTCTCATGCGAAGCGGGTGCCCGGCCCGGATCTGATGCCGGCCATTCTCGACCTGTCACAGAAGACGGGATATCGCCATTATTTTTATGGCAGTACGGAAGCTACGCTGGCAGCGCTGGAGGCTACGCTCCGCAGGCGGTATCCGAAGCTCCAGATCGCGGGAATGTACTCACCGCCCTTCCGGGAGTTGACGGAGCAGGAGGACGAGGAAATCATCCGCCGTATCAATGAGAGCGGTGCCGATTTTGTATGGGTGGCTCTGGGTGCGCCCAAGCAAGAGTGGTGGATGTATGAGCACCGCCATAAGATTAACGCCCTGATGCTGGGCGTGGGAGCGGCCTTTGACTTTACGGCAGGTACCACGAAACGGTCGCCCATGTGGATGCAGAAGCTTTGCCTGGAGTGGGTGTTCCGTATCCTGCAGGATCCGAAGCGGATGCTGCCCCGCTATCTGAACACGAATTTTGCTTTTTTGTATTATGTTTACAGAGAGAGCAGGACCCTCAGGCAAGGAAGTGATCTCAAGCAGAAAAAAGCCCTCAGAAAGAGATCCAAGAAGGGAATGCGCATTGCCATGATAGGTCACAAGCGTATTCCGTCCAGAGAGGGCGGCGTGGAAGTGGTGGTGGACGAGCTCTCCGTGCGTATGGCGGCCAAAGGTCATCGGGTGGATGCCTATAACCGGTACGGGCATCATGTCTCCGGGAAAAAGTATGATCAGGAGTACGGCTGGAAAGGGCGTAAATATTATAAGGGAATCCGTGTCTACATTGTCCCCACGTTTCGGCGGAGCAGCCTAAATGCTATTGTTTACACTTTTTTTGCCACTATCATGGCGCTCTTTCATCCCTATGATGTGATCCATTATCACGCGGAAGGACCCTGTGCGATGCTCTGGCTGCCCCATTTTCTGAAAAGAAAGATCGTGGTGACCATCCATGGTCTGGATTGGCAGCGGGCAAAATGGGGCAATTTTGCTTCTTATGTGATCAAATTCGGAGAGAAGATGGCGGCAAAGTATGCCGATGAGATCATTGTGCTGTCGGATAATGTGAGACAATATTTTATGGATACCTATCACAGGCAGGTCACTTATATCCCGAACGGAATCAGCAGACCGGCGCTGCAGGGATACTCTATCATTGAGGAAAAGTACGGGCTTGTAAAGGACGGTTATTTTCTCTTTCTAGCGCGGATCGTGCCGGAGAAGGGGCTGCACTATCTGATCGAGGCCTTTTATGAGCTTGATACGGACAAGAAGCTGGTGATCGCAGGGGGAAGTTCTCAGGCGATGTCCTATATGGACCAGATCCATCAGATGGCGGCGAAGGATGAGCGGATCCTCATGACGGATTTCGTACAGGGGCAGGTTTTGGAGGAACTGTATGCCAATGCCTATGCGTTTGTACTGCCCAGCGATGTGGAGGGTATGGCGATGACCCTTCTGGAGGCCATGAGCTATGGCACCTGCTGTCTGGTCAGCGATATCAGGGAAAACACCGAGGTGGTGGAAGATAAGGCGTTTACCTTTCACAAGGGGAATGTGCAGGATCTGCGAAAGCAGCTTGCCTATTTGTTGGAGCATCCCGAGGAAGTGCGGCAAAAGGGATCGGAGAGCGCGGATTTCATTTGCGGGAAATATGACTGGGATGATGTGACGGAACAGACGCTGGCGCTTTATGAGCGGGCGGTGAAAAGAAGAGGAACCGAAAAGGGAGAGTAAGGGATGCGTAAGAGAAACCGTATGGGTATCATGCTCGCCGTATTGATCGTGGCGGCAGCAGGGTATCTGTACTTCTTTAGACAATGCAATATCCTGCTGCAGGTGGACGGAGAGCTCCCCTGTGTCGAGATCCGCATGGCACAGAGTGAAAATCAAGTCCGGATGTGGTTTCCCGAGGAGACGGAGAAGGGATATTTTTTCCTGCCCTCCTGTGTCAAAAATTATCAGGTTCGTCTGGGTGATACGGGAGAAAACAGCGTGCGGATCGACGGAGATCTGTATCGGGAGGGAGACGTTTTTACCTGGGAAGAGGGCTGCAGTTATGAGTTACAGGTGACGGATCCTTCCTACCAGTCTGCGACTTACGAGATCGCCTTTCTGAAATCAGCAAATATACCGGCTATGTTTATCGCCACAGAGAGCGGCGGTCTGGAGTATCTGCATGAAGATAAGGAGAACGAGGAGCCGGGAAAGCTCTGTGTGGTGCGGGCGGATGGCGCTGCGGAGTATCAGGGGGAGCTTCTGCGGATATCTGGCAGAGGAAATTCTACCTGGGAATATGAGAAGAAGCCCTATGCGCTCAAGCTGCCCAAGGCATATCCGCTCTGTGGTCTGAACAAAGGAGACCGCTGGCGGCTTTTGGCGTTGTGGAATGAGGGCAGTAAGCTGGACGATAAGATCGCTATGGATCTGGCACAGGGATTGGGTTTGGCATACAGTATGCAGGGTACCTGGGTGGATTTGTACCTGAATGGAGAGTATCGGGGCATCTATCTGTTGACGGAATCTGTGACCGTGGGAGAGGGACGCGTCGACATCTACGATCTGGACAAAGAGAACAAGCGCAGAAATGCTTCCATCGCACAGGAGACAGCAGAGCGGTATGAGGAGGAAAATAACAAAGGGTATGTTTTGGAGAACGGGGAAGATATCAGCGGCGGTTATCTGATCGAAAAGGATCATCCCGAGCACTATGTGGCGGAGGAGAATGGGTTTGTGACATCCAGAGGAGATCATTTTACGATCAATGCGCCCCGCCATGCCTCTAGGGAGCAGGTGGCATATATACAGAATTGCGTGGAGACCATCGATCAACTGATACAAAGTGGAGACCCGGCGGTTTGGGAGAAGATGGATCTTGTAAGTTTTACCGACAGATTCTTGGTGGACGAGATCGCCATGGAGAAGGATACAGGATCCACCAGCATGTTTTTTTATAAGGACAGGGGAGATGAGAAGCTCTACTCCGGTCCGGCCTGGGATTATGACAGAGCATTCGGAGAGGATGGCGGAAGTGATGGCATCTATACAAATTATACGGAGACGAATGTGAACAACAATGAGCGGTTGGCCATAGCGCTCAACTGGTATCAAAAGCTGTATGATATGCCGGAATTTCAGCGGTGCATTGCGGAGGAATATGCGAAAACGCTTCCTTTCTTTGAGGAGCTTCTGCATACGGGGATCGACAGCTATGCGGACCGGATCAGGGCTTCTGTAGCGATGGATGATGCGCGGTGGGAGAGTGTGCGGCAGTTTGGAGAGGACGGCACTTCCCGCTATCAAAATTATGACGCAAATGTCTGTTATACAAAGTATTTCCTGGCAAACCGGTTGAATTATCTGTGTGAGAGGTGGGGCGTGCCCCATGATGCCTTTGCTGCGCCCGCAAGTGGGGAAGTGCACCGGCTCACTTTCTCAGTCTATGAGGGAGTGGTGGAGATCATAGAGGTTATGGACGGGGAACCTCTTTCCTACACGCCGGATTATGACGGTAACGTGTATCAGGGCTGGAGCATAAAAAGGACCGGAGAGTCCGTGAACAGTTACATTCCGGTCTACGAGGATATGGAGCTGTACAATGCGAAGTGGGGATAGAGTAATGAAGATTTTGATGGTAAATAAGTTTCTGCACCCCAACGGCGGGTCGGAGACATATATCTTCCAGCTGGGGGAAGAATTACAAAAGAGAGGACATGAGGTTCAGTATTTCGGCATGGAGCATGCGGGGCGCGTGGTGGGAAACCGGGCGGCGTGCTACACCTCCGACATGGACTTTCATACGGGGAAGCTGAAAAAACTGCTCTATCCCTTTAAGATCATCTATTCCCTTGAGGCCAGGCGCAAGATCAGCGTGGTGCTCCAGGATATGGACCCCGATGTGGTGCATCTGAATAATATCAATTTTCAGCTTACGCCCTCGGTGATCGATGCGGTGCGGGCTTACGAGAAAAAGGCGGGGCACAGAATCAGGCTGGTATATACGGCCCATGATTATCAGTGGGTGTGTCCCAATCATATGATGCGGATCCCCTCTACGGGACGGATCTGCTTTGACTGCAGGGAAGGAAATTTTGGAGCCTGCAGTAAAAATCGCTGTATCCATGATTCCGGACTAAAAAGTTTGCTGGGTACGATAGAAGCGATGTTTTATCACAGGCGGCGTACCTATGCGCTGGTGGATGTGATCGTCTGTCCCAGCCGTTTCATGAAAAAACAGCTGGATACAGATCCGCTGCTTGCAGACAGAACTGTTTTTTTACAAAATTTCATCACCGCAGAACGCGTGCAGAAGGAGAGCAAATCCGGGGATTATGTGCTCTATTTCGGGCGGCTTTCCGAGGAGAAAGGCACGAAATCATTGCTTGCAGCCTGCCGTGCCCTGCCCCATATCCCCTTCGTGTTTGCGGGAACAGGCCCGCTACAGGAGGAGGTAGAGCAGGTAAAAAATGTGGAATACAAAGGATTTGTACAGGGGGAGGCCCTGCGGGAGCTGATCGCGGGCGCCCGTTTTTCTGTCTATCCTTCTGAATGGTATGAGAACGGTCCCTTCTCCGTGATGGAGTCACAGATGTACGGGACGCCGGTGCTGGTCTCCGATCTGGGCGGCGCACCGGAGCTGGTGCAGGCGGGCAGCACAGGAGATATATTCCGGGGCGGAGATGTGGAGGAGCTGACAGACCATATCAGGGAGCTTTGGGAGCACCCTGAGGTGTGCGAGGCGTACCGGGAAAACTGCAAGCAGATAAATTTTGACACAATAGAGGAATACTGTGATAAAATAGTGAGGAAAGTGTACAAGGAGTAGGAAATATATGGCAAAACGAACACTATACGGCACGGTCATCGTAACTTACAGGTGCAATGCGCACTGTAACATGTGCGACTGCTTCCGGGATCCGACCAGACCGGAGGAAGAGATCACGCTGGAGGACATTAAGAAGCTGCCGGAGATGGCATTTACTAATATTACGGGCGGAGAACCTTTTATCAGGCAGGATATCCCCGATATTGTGAGAGAGCTTTATGAAAAATCTGACAGAATTGTCATTTCTACAAACGGATACTTTACAGATCGGATCATCGCCCTCTGTAAGGAGTTTCCGAAAGTGGGGATCCGTATCAGCATCGAGGGTCTGCAGGAGACCAACGATAAGATCCGGGGGATCCCGGATGGCTTTAACAGGGGTTACGAGACCCTGAGGACGCTGGTGGAGATGAAGCATCCGGACGTAGGATTCGGGATGACGGTACAGGATATGAACTGCGAGGATCTGGTGCCTCTTTACAATATCGCCAACGATATGGGCATGGAGTTTGCCACGGCTACTCTGCACAATTCTTTCTATTTCCGCAAGACGGATAATAAGATCGATGATAAATATAAGGTGGCGCAGAATTTTGAGAAGCTGATCAATGAGCTGCTTAAAAGCAAGTCGCCCAAAAAGTGGTTCCGTGCCTATTTTAACCATGGGCTGATCAACTACATTTACGGGAATAAAAGACTCCTGCCCTGCGATATGTCGAAGGACGCCTTTTTTATCGACCCTTTCTGTGATGTGATTCCCTGTAACGGGATGGAGAAGAAGGCGGTCATGGGGAATCTCAGAGAGCAGAGCTGGGAGGAGCTGTGGCATTCCGAACAGGCGAAAAAGGTGCGGGAATGTACCAGAAACTGTGACAGAAACTGCTGGATGATCGGCAGCGCCTCACCGGCCATGCACAAATATATCTGGGTGCCCGGCTGGTGGGTCATCAAACATAAATTTTTAAAGGGCGGTAAATACAGTCTGAAGGAGAATAAATTTATATGAAATTCCTGTATGTAGCGCCACGCTATCATACCAATCAGATGGATATCATGAAGGGACTTGTGGAGCATGGTCATGAGGTCTGCTTTATCAGCCATTATGCTGCTATCATAGAAGATTATTCTTATGTGATGCCGATCGTATTGGGATACTCTCCGCTTTATCGTTTGATCGACTTTTTGTATGTGAAAGTGATACACCGCAAGAATCCTGAGGCGATCGTCTATAAGATCCGGCATGGTTTTCCGCCGATCCGTAAATTCAGGAAGCTGATCTGCGATTTTAAGCCGGACGTGGTGATTTTGCGGGAACGGTCCATGTATTCCATGGTAGCCTATCATATCTGTAAAAAACAGGGATATCCCTGCATTTTATATAATCAGAATCCGCTCTGGTCAGAGCCGGAGAAGACAGATCTGCCGCATCGGATAGTGGACAGGCTGTCGCCGAAGCTGCGCATGACGCCGGTGATGGGAGTGAAAAAAGAAGGCACTTCCATAAAAGAAAATGATTTTTTTGTCCCCTTTGTGGTGGAGCCGCAGAAGGCTCCGGAGGAGAGAGCTTATTTTACGGATGATACAATACATATTTTGTGTATTGGTAAATATGAGATCAGAAAGCACCATCTGATGCTGCTTGATGTGGTCAGACAGTTACAGGACAAGTACCGGATCCGGCTGACCCTGGTGGGGGAGGCTACAAACCATTTTCAGAAAGAGTACTGTGAACAGGTCAGAAAATATGTGACGGAGCATCACATGGAGGATGTGGTCACGGTGAAGACCAATATTCCCCGCAGCGAGATGGAGCGTGAATATCTGGCGGCGGATGTCTATGTGATTCCCAGCACAAGGGAGATGGCGTCTGTGTCCCAGCTGGAGGCCATGAGTTATTCCTTGCCGGTCATCTGCAGCGATGCCAATGGCACAGCCTGCTATGTGGAGGAGGGTGTGACGGGATATCAGTTCAGGGACTGCGATGGGGAGGATCTCCTGCGTAAGGTGGATCAGATGCTCTCTGACAGGGAGCGGATGCTGCGAATGGGAGAGGCAGGGTATCGGGCGCTTGTGGAAAAGTATAATTTTGAAAATTATTTTGAGACAGTCGTTGGGATGCGGGATCGGATACAGGGGAAAAAATAATAATGAAGAGGAAGCTGAAAGACATTCTGGCAGCGATCGTCTATTTTCTGTATGAAAAAGGGATTCTGCATAGCCGGATAAAAGTGCATAGTATTGATGAGACGATCGATGAGCTTCTGAATACCCGGAAGAGTATGGTGCGTTTCGGGGATGGCGAGATCGTGATGATCAAGGGCAAGGATCTGATGCTGCAGAAGGCAAGCCCTGAGATCGTGGAGGGACTTGCTGAGATACTGGCTTACTCTTATGACGATCTGATCGTGACGATTCCGGGGATATTTGATACGCTCTCGGATCACCAT
>CAMWMO010000015.1 GCA_947175305.1 uncultured Lachnospiraceae bacterium | reverse complement strand
GGATTGTTTAGCTGATGAGTGGACAGAAAAACCGCTACGATTGGACAACCTATTACATGACGGCCTACGAGGAGGAGCGTAAACGGAATACGGTGCTGGCCGGACGCATTGCGGACGCGGAGAGAAAACAGGCGGATGCGCAGGACAATCTGAATCGTATCTGTGCTAATCCGCTTTATAAGATGGCTGTGAAAGCGGCGTCTCCCGCGCGGGGACTTGTGCGGCGCATGAAGGGCATTTCCGGGGCGGCGGATTGTGCTTCGGCGGAGGCAACGGAGGAGCAGCGGCTCCGTTATGAGGAGGAATTATGGCGGCAGTCCAATCCGTATCTCCAGTGGATCGAGGCATGTGAAAATAAAAATACGGGTGTTATTAAAGCGGGCGAGCCGATTGCCGTGCAGGGGCTTCGGGAGATCACTGTACCGGGGACGGATATTTTGATCCTTACCTATGGAGAGGGGCTGCTCTCCTGGAACGTATTTTCTGAGGTGAGCGCTTTTTTTGCAAAAAATACGGAGTGTCTTTTGGCCTATGCGGACGAGGATTTCTATTGGGAGGATCTGACGAAACGGATGGAGCCCTGGTTTAAACCGATCTATTCGCCGGATACTCTGCTCGCTTTTGCATATTGGGGACATTTTCTGGCAGTCAAAACCGGTCTGCTCGACAGTATGAGCTATCGGATGGTAAATATGAAGGATCCCGATGCGGGTTTTTATGAGCTGTGTCTGCGTCTGGAGGAAAAGATCGCCGAGCTGACAGGTGGCGATTTCGTAAAACGGGAGGGAGCTATCGGGCATATAGAGTCCGTGCTCTACCACAGAACCTATCAGGTGCCGGATACTTGTGCCCGTGAGCTGGAGCAGGCGGCGACCTGGCAGGAACGCTTTTTGATGGTACAAGCCTGTTTGCGGCAGGAGCTGTCGCAGGGACGTTTTTTGGCGGGTGCTTCGAAAAGGTGTGTGTCGATCAATGCGGAGGCGCTGCTGCGAAGAGGGCTTCGCGCGACGCAGGAGCTGGGGGCGGACCCTGATATCTATCATTTGCTCTACGACACTTCTGTTTCCGGCAGGGAGCGCTGTACCCGGTCGGGAAGTGAAAATATGGCCATTGCGCCGCATCGCGTGGTGTCCGTCGTCATTCCCTCCAAGGATCACCCGGAAGTGTTGGAAAGGTGTCTGCGCTCTTTTCGCGAAAAGACCAGATATACCTACTATGAGTGGATCGTGGTTGACAATGGGAGCAGCGACGAGAACCGGGAGAAGATGGAGGCGTTACAAAAGACATACGGGTTTGCATATCTCTATGAACCCATGCCCTTTCATTTTTCTAAAATGTGCAATCTGGGCGTGAAGCAGGCCAGGGGAGATCTGATCCTTCTGATGAATGACGATATGGAGATCATTGAGGGCAGCTGGCTGGAACGCATGGTGGGACAGGCCTTGCAGCCTCATGTAGGCGCGGTGGGGGCCAAGCTGTGGTATGCGGATACGCAGCAGATCCAGCATGCCGGCGTCACCAATCTGGTGATCGGTCCTTCCCACAAATTAGTGACCTTCCCGGACGGTGAGGATTATTATTATGGCAGAAACCGGGTCACCTACAATGTGGCGGCTGTGACAGGAGCCTGCCTGATGGTGACTCGCAAAAAATATGAGGAAGCCGGCGGATTGGATGAAGGACTGCCGGTGTCCTATAACGATGTGGATTTTTGCTTCAAGATGCTGGAGGCGGGCTATGTCAATGTGCTGAGAAACGATGCGATCCTCTATCACCATGAGTCCTTGAGCCGCGGTCTGGACGAACAGGATGAGGGAAAGTGGGAGAGACTGCTTGCAGAGAAGGAGGCTCTTTATGAAAGGCATCCGAAGCTTCGCGGAAAGGACCCCTTCTACCATAAGAATCTGATTGACAATGCGTCGGATTACAGGTGTAATTTTAAATTCCCGCATGAGGATCGTCTTGTTACGCAGGAGGGGCGATATCTGCTAAAGTCTGCCCTGCGCAGGCTGGTAAAAAGAGCGCAGCGCGGACAGCTGCGGCTGACGGTGGATCTGGCTGAGTTACAACATAAGATACATGCTGATGAGCCGGACATCTTCTGGATCATGGGCTGGAGTTATCTGCCCGGGACTGACAATGCGGCTTTTAAGCGCGAGGTGGTTTTACAGCGGACGGACGGAGCCGGTTATCTGGCGGTTCCGGTGGACTGGCATCGGAAGGATGTGGAGGCGATCCTGCCGGAGGAGAAACATATCGGACTTGCCGGGTTTGTGCTGCGGATGCGGCGCGAGGAGCTGGCGGCAGGAGAATACCGGATCGGTATGCTTGCGTCCACAGAGGCGGTGGGCGAGACGGAGCCCGGTATGTCCTTTGTTGCCTGGTCGGAGAGTAAGATAAAGGTAGAATAGAGAGGCAGATCATTTATGGAACGGAAGGATATGAAGGAAGAGGAAGCTTTGCGCTTTTATAAAGAGGCCTATCAGCGGGAAAAACGCCGCGGCAGCGCGATCTCGGAAAAACTGGCGGAGGCGGAGCGGCAAAGGGAGGAGACGCAGAGTCGGCTTATGCGCATCAAGGGCAGTCTCCCCTGGAGGCTGTCCAAGCCCCTTCGCGTGCTGACGCACAAGCTGATCCGAACGAAGGAGCGTCTGGGATACTACGGAAGCCTGAAAGGGATCGCCCGCAAGCTGAATGCCAAGATGATCGAGAAACAGGCGCGGGCACAGCACGGCACGGCCAGTTTCCCGGAGATTGAGGAGGCGGCGAGACAGCGCCTTTATAAGTTTGATAAAGAAGTGAAGTTCAGCATTCTCATGCCCCTTTACAACACCCCGGAGAAGTTTTTGAGACAGGCCATCGAGTCGGTGACAGGTCAGACCTATGAAAATTGGGAGTTGTGTCTGGCTGACGGCTCCGACGAGGAGCACGCCTATGTGGAGCAGATCTGCAGAGAATATATGGAGCAGGACAAGCAGTATCTGCGCCCCAGCAGCAGCCTCTATTGCCGGATCCTCTATAAAAAGCTTCCGAAAAACGAAGGAATATCCGGCAATACGAATGCTTGTCTGGCCATGTCCTCCGGTAACTATATAGCGCTTTTTGACCACGACGATGTGCTGCATCCCAGCGTTCTCTATGAGTATATGAAGGCGATCTGTGAGAAGGGGGCGGACTACATCTATTGTGACGAGGCGACCTTTAAGGGAAGCGGCACCATCGACGACATGATCACCCTGCATTTTAAGCCAGATTACGCGCCGGACAATCTGCGGGCTAATAATTATATCTGTCATTTCAGCGCCTTTGCCAGACGGCTTTTAGACGGGACAGAGCTGTTCCGCTCCGAGTTTGACGGCAGCCAGGATCACGATATGATCCTGCGGCTTACCTCCCGCGCCAAGTGTGTGGTGCATGTGCCGAAGCTCTATTATTACTGGAGATCCCATGCGGGGAGCGTGGCCTCGGATATCAATGCGAAGAGCTATGCCATCGAGGCGGCTAAGGGGGCGGTGGCTGCTCACCTTACGGCTCAGGGCTATCGGAATTTTGAGATCACCTCCACCAAGGCCTTTGAGACGATCTTTCAGATCAAGTATGAGATCTTGGGGAATCCTAAAGTATCCATCGTGATTCCCAATAAGGATCATTTGGAGGATCTGCAGCGTTGTATTTCCTCTATCACAGAGCGGAGCACCTACGACAATTATGAGATCGTCGTGGTAGAGAATAACAGCGTCGCAGAGGAGATCTTTGCCTATTACAGAGAGATACAGGAAAATCCGGCGATCCGGGTCATCACCTATGAGGGAGACTTTAACTATTCCAGGATCAACAATCTGGGCGTTTCGCAGACGACCGGAGAGTATGTGCTTCTTCTGAACAATGATACGCAGGTCATTACGCCGGACTGGATCGAGGAGCTTTTGATGTATGCTCAGAGAAAAGATGTGGGTGCGGTGGGAGCGAAGCTCTACTATGAGGACAGAACCATCCAGCATGCGGGCGTGGTGCTTGGCCTGGGAGCTCACAGAACGGCGGGACACAGCCATTATCGTGTCGCCTATCAAAACCTGGGCTATATGGGACGGCTCTGCTACGCTCAGAATGTGATGGCGGTCACGGGCGCCTGCCTGATGATGAAAAAGGCCCTGTTTGACCAGCTGGGCGGCCTGGAGGAGAAGCTGGCAGTCTCCTTAAACGATGTGGATCTCTGCGTCCGTGCCTGGAAAGCAGGGTATGTGAATGTGTTCACCCCGTTTGCGGAGCTGTACCACTATGAGTCTGTTTCCCGCGGATCGGACGGGGAGGGAGAGAAGGCCGAGCGCTACGAGCGGGAGTCGGCGTTTTTCCGGGAGAGATGGAAAGAACTTCTGGAGCAGGGAGATCCCTATTACAATCCGAATTTCTCTCTGGACCGCAGCGATTTTGCCCTGCGAAAAGATGTTTACGAGAAGGATGAATCTGTGGTAGAATAACTGCGTGAGAAGAAATTCTTCTCACGCGATGATATATAAAACTATAAGGAGGGTATACAGATGGGCTACAAAGAGCAGTTTACATTCTGGTTGGAAGATTCCTATTTCGATGATGCGACGAAGCAGGAGCTTCTGGCGATCCGTAACGATGAAAAGGAGATCGAGGATCGTTTTTATAAGGAACTGGCTTTCGGTACAGGAGGCCTTCGCGGCGTGATCGGCGCCGGCACAAATCGTATGAATATCTATACTGTGCGTAAGGCTACCCAGGGGTTAGCCAATTACATAAAAAAACAGGGCGGCGAGAAGAAGGGCGTGGCGATTGCCTACGATTCCAGAAGAATGTCTCCCGAGTTTGCAGATGAGGCGGCTCTGTGTCTTGCGGCAAACGGGATCAAGGCGTATGTGTTTGACGCGCTCCGCCCCACACCGGAGTTGTCTTTTGCCCTCCGGGAGCTGGGCTGTATCTCCGGTATCGTGATTACAGCCAGCCACAATCCGCCGGAGTATAACGGCTACAAGTGCTATTGGGAGGACGGCGCACAGGTGACGGCTCCCAAGGATAAGGAGATCATCACAGAGGTCAACAATGTGACCGATTATCATACTGTGAAGACCATGGATAAGGAGGAGGCGAAGAAAGCCGGACTCTACGAGGTCATCGGCAAGGAGATCGATGACAAGTACATGGCGGAGCTGAAAAAGCAGATCATCCATCCTGAGGTGATCGCGGAGATGGCGGAGGACATGAAGATTGTTTATTCGCCCTTTAACGGAACGGGAAACGTGCCTGTCAGAAGGATTCTTTCCGAGCTTGGCTTTAAGAACGTATATGTGGTGCCTGAGCAGGAGATGCCGGATCCCAACTTTACCACGCTGGAATACCCGAATCCGGAGGATCCCAAGGCATTCACTCTGGCGCTCAAGCTGGCGAAGGAGAAGAATGCGGATATCGTGCTTGCTACGGATCCCGATGCTGACAGACTGGGAATTTATGCACTGGATACCAAATCCGGCGAGTATGTACCCTTTACGGGTAATATGTCCGGTATGCTGATTGCGGAGTACATTTTGAGAGAGCGGACGGCTGCGGGCAAGATGCCTGAGAACCCCGCCCTTGTCACAACCATCGTGACCACCAATATGGCGCGGGCTATTTCTGATGATTATAAGGTGAGATTTATCGAAGTGCTGACGGGCTTTAAGTTTATCGGCGAGCAGATCAAGCTCTTTGAGCAGACCGGCTCCAACAACTATGTGTTCGGCCTGGAGGAGAGCTACGGCTGTCTGGCCGGCACCCATGCGAGAGATAAGGACGCCATCGTGGCAGTGATGTGTCTGTGTGAGATGGCTGCATGGTGCAAGAAACAGGGAATCACCGTATGGGATCAGATGATCAACCTTTATGAAAAATATGGTTACTTCAAGGAGAGCCAGTATTCCATCACCATGAAGGGTATCGATGGCGCCAAGGAGATCGAGGAACTGATGGACAGACTGCGCAAGAATCCGCCTAAGAGCTTCGGCGATCTTACCGTGAAGGAATTCAGAGATTATGACACCGGAAAGACGCTGAATCTGGAAACCGGTGCGGAGGGTGAGACGGGACTGCCCAAGTCCAACGTACTCTACTTCGATCTGACCAACGACTCTTGGTGCTGCGCGAGACCTTCCGGCACAGAACCCAAGATCAAGTTTTACATGGGCGTGAAGGGCACAAGCCTGGAGGATGCTCAGGAGAGATTAGATCGACTGACCGAGGAGCTTAAGAAGAATATCTAAGCAACATATATGAAAACATACAAATAGCATGATCAACGCAGACGCGCTTGCGCTCCGTATGATTATGCTATTCGTATGTATACAGAGTGCAAGACAGGTCTGTTTAGTTTGAAACAGGAAAACGGGAGAGGCTGTCGTGGTAAATCGGATACTAAGACTTGACAATGTAAAAAAAACCGTAAATTACTTAAAAAAGAACGGAGTGTCGCACACCTTCTATGCGGCTGTGGAGCGCATGCAGGAGGAGCGCCGGACGAGAGCCTATTGCTATCAGGCGCCGGAGGAAGAGGAGCTTGCAAGACAGCGGCAGGAGACGGCGGCGTATCCTTATCTGTTCAGCATTGTAGTGCCTGCTTATGAGACCAGAGAAACTCATCTGCGGGAGATGATCGCCTCCGTTCTGGCCCAGAGCTATGAGCGCTGGGAGCTCATCATCGTGGATGCGGGGAAGAGCGATGGCGTGGAGTGCACGGTGCGCCGCATCATGCAGGAGAACGGCGATGCACGGATACGATACACCAGGCTTTCTGAGAATCGGGGGATCGCCGAAAATACCAACGCGGGGATCGCTCAGGCGTCGGGAGATTACATTGCTCTTCTGGATCATGATGATTTCATAACGCCTGATGCGTTATATTATATGGCGGATGCGGTGCACCGGAGCAGGCAGGTGGATTGTCCTTTGTCGCTCCTGTACTCTGACGAGGATAAATATGACGAGGGCGCGGAAACCTTTGTAAATCCGCATATCAAGCAAGGATTTAATTTAGATTTAATTTTATCAAACAACTATATCTGCCACTTTTTAGCGGTGGAAGCGGGGCTGATGAAGCGTCTGCAATTGCGCGGCGCTTATGACGGTGCGCAGGACTATGATCTGGTGCTCCGTGTGGTGGATGCGCTCTGGTCAAAGGACAGCATTGCTCCTGCGGCGAATCGGATCTGTCATATTTCCAGAGTGCTCTATCATTGGCGTTCTCATCGGGATTCCACGGCCCTGAATACGGCAAGCAAATCCTACGCTTACGAGGCGGGACGGCGGGCGCTTGCGGATTTCTGCGGGCGGCGGGGCTTCTCCGCGCAAGTGTCCCACAGTCTCCATCTGGGCTTCTACCAGATCTCCTATGAGCCGGATATTCTTTCGGTCAGAGCAGATGTGGGCGTTGTGGGCGGACGTCTGTTAAATCGAAGAGGGCGGATCTTTTCGGGCGCCTATGATGAACAGGGGCACAGGCTCTTTCCGGGGCTTCCTGCCCGGTTCACCGGTGGCAGCACCCATCGGGCGGTACTGCTGCAGGATTGCGGGGCGGTGGATATCCGTTGTGTGCAGGTTCGCAAGGAGCTGCGCCCGCTCTTTTGCCGGATCACGGGACTGCCTTATCGGGAGAGAATCTTTTATAGCAGGAATGGTCGGGAAAAGAGAGAAATCCGTATCGCGGATGTGTCGGGACTTACCTGTGACGAGGCGGGTTGGAGGAAAATGAGCATGGCGTTCGGAGAGGCGGTGCGGGGAGCAGGGTATCTGGCAGTGTGGGATCCCTCCGTTACCTGTGAGCATAGGGTCTGGGCGGACAGAGGAACAGGAACAGAAGGCGGATCGCAGTAAGAGGCTTCGCCGTGGAGGGGTCATATGGACAGAATCAGATCCACAGTGGTCATTCCCAATTATAACGGGATGCGATATATTGAGAACTGTCTCGCTTCGCTGGAGGGAGAACCCGCCGTTGTGGTCTTGGTGGACAACGGCTCCACGGACGGAAGCAGAGAGCTGGTGGAGGAAAAGTTCCCGGATGTGCGGATCATCGCGCTGAAGCAGAATCAGGGCTTTTGCCGGGCGGTGAATCTGGGCGTGAAAGCCAGCGAAACAACATATGTTATCTTATTGAATAATGATACGCGGGTAGAGAAGGGATTTGTGAGAGCGCTGGAACGGGCGCTGGAGCGGGATGAGCGGTTCTGCGCCGGATCAGCGCAGATGGTGAACCTGCACCATCCGGAACAGATCGATGATGCGGGAGATTATTACTGTGCTCTGGGATGGGCTTTTGCGGCGGGCAAGGACAAGCCCAGAGAAGGGTACTGCAGGCCGAGAGAGATCTTTTCCGCCTGCGGAGGCGCCTGTATTTACCGAAGGGAAGTATATTTGCAGATCGGTATGCTGGACGAGAACCATTTTGCTTATCTGGAGGATGTGGATCTGGGATATCGGGCCAGACTCTTCGGCTACCGCAGCCTGTATGTGCCGCAGGCGGTGGTATACCATGCCGGAAGCGCATCCTCCGGCTCCCGTTACAATGCCTTTAAGGCGGAGTATACAGCCAGGAACAGTGTTTATCTGGTCTATAAGAATATGCCGCTGATCCAGCTTTTGCTAAATCTGCCTTTGCTTCTTTGCGGATTTCTGGTGAAGACGCTCTTTTACCTCAAGAAAGGCATGGGGAAAAGCTGGCTTTGCGGGCTTTGGAAGGGAATCCGGCTTTGCTTCTCGAAAGAGGGCGGGAGGAGACGGGTGCGTTTTGTGCCGGCGCGCCTTCCAGTTTATGGCAGAATACAGTGGGAGCTGTGGCGCAATATATGGTATCGGATTCGTCTGTAGATGCCATAGATTGTGGATATTGCAATACAAGGGTGTTTTTTTAATCTAATTATTGTAGAATAAGGATAATTGTTGCGTAGACTATATAGGGTAAGCGCTGCCTGGCGCATAGCTTAACTATGATCAAAGACAACCAGAAGTATTTTAACAGACTGCATGTGGTGCTGGATGCCGTGATCGTTGCGGCTTCCTATATGTTGGCCTGGTATCTGAAATTTGCCAGTCCGTTCTCGGACATCGACCCCAACGTCGGTGTTCTTTCCATGAGCACTTATTTTGAGATGCTCTATGCTATTGTGCCAGGCTATCTCATTTTATACTATGCTTTCCATCTCTACACACCCAAGAGAGCCACGGCGCACCGGTATGAGATCATCAATATCTTCCAGGCAAACACGGTGGGTATGGTAGTGATGATGGCGGGCTGGTACATGGTAGCGCAGATCCATTTTTCCCGTACCATGATGGCGATGTTCTATGGGATCAATATTTTCCTGACGACCTTGGGACGCTCTCTCATCCGTATGCTTTTGCAGTATTTCCGGGAAAAGGGATATAATTTGAAATATATTCTGCTGGTGGGGTATTCCCGTGCCACGGAGGAATATATCAATCGTATCAATACCAATCCCCAGTGGGGCTATGTGGTGCGGGGGATCCTGGACGACAGTGTGCCAAGCGGTACAGTCTACAAAGGCGTTAAGGTGGTGGGAAGTATCGAAAATCTTCTCTATATCCTGCCGCAGAATAAGCTGGACGAGATTGCGATCACGCTTCCCCTGAAGGATTACGATAAGCTGGAGCACATCGTGGATCTGTGCGAGAAGTCCGGCGTACACACCAAATTTATTCCGGATTATAACAGCCTTTTCCCAAGCAGGCCGTATACGGAGGATCTGATGGGGCTGCCGGTGGTCAACATCCGTTATGTACCGCTGACCATTACGCTGCATTGGTGGATGAAACGGTTGGTGGATGATCTGGTGTCG
>CAMWMO010000014.1 GCA_947175305.1 uncultured Lachnospiraceae bacterium | reverse complement strand
GTCATCATGCCTGCCAGAATGGCACTCTGATGTCCGTAATTCCCTGCCAGACTCACCACCGCAAAACGCTTGTCCTTCGCCGCGATCTCATGCAGAAGGCGCAGTGTCCCGTCTTTACTTCCATCGTTCACAAACATGACCTTAGAACCGGGTGCGATCTTGCCCTCCCGCTCCAGACGGGCTTCCTTCTCGCCCATGACTGCGGCGGACTTCTCCACCACCTCTTCCTCGTTATAGCAGGGCACTACCAGATATAAAATTGGAATTTCTCTCTTTGTATCAGTCATCTTTTTCCTCATTTCGGAGTGTTTATTTTACGTTATAGTAACTCCTGTACCATTCCACAAACCTTTCAAGCCCTTCCTGAATGGAGGTGGAGGGCTTAAAGTCATAATCCCGCATCAGATCGCTGACATCCGCGTAGGTCTGATACACGTCGCCCGGCTGCATGGGCAGATACTCCTTCTTCGCCTCCCTGCCCAGACATTTCTCCAGCGTCTCTATAAAATCCATCAGCTTTACCGGCTTATTATTGCCGATATTATAGAGTTTATAGAACGCGCCCTTCTGATTCTCGGCAGGCGGATTGCACAGAATGTTCTCAATGCCCTGTACAATATCGTCGATATAGGTAAAATCCCGATACATATCGCCCTGATTGTAGATTTGGATTGGCTCTCCCGCAAGAATCTTCTGGGCAAATTTATAATAAGCCATATCCGGTCTGCCAAAGGGCCCGTAAACGGTAAAAAACCGTAGCCCCGTCACCGGAATATGATACAGCTTGCTGTAAGCATGGGCCATCAGCTCGTTGGATTTCTTCGTTGCAGCATAGAGACTCACCGGCTCATCCACCTTGTCCTCCGTGGAAAAAGGCACTTTCTCATTTCCTCCGTAGACAGAGCTGGAGGAGGCATACACCAGATGCTCTACCGGAAAATAACGACACCCCTCCAAAATACGGAAAAAGCCCATCATATTAGACTCCATGTAGGCCGCAGGATTGTCGATACTGTAACGGACACCCGCCTGCGCTCCCAGATTCACCACGATCTGGGGTCTGTACTCCTGAAAGGTGCGGAACACATCCGCGTTGTCCGCAAGATCCCCTTTCACAAAACTATATTTGTCGAAAGATTCCAGGATCGCCAGACGGTCCTCCTTCAGCTTCACATCGTAATAGTCGTTCATATTGTCAAAGCCGACCACCCGGGCGCCCTGTTCCAAAAGCTTTTTCGACAGATGAAAACCGATAAAGCCTGCGCCCCCGGTGATCAGATATGTCTTCGTGGGATCAAACGCTCTCATACTTCTTTCCTTTCCGCTGCTCATCGCCCGATACTATAGTACTCGATACCCGCCTCTTTCATCCGCTGCACATCGTAGACATTCCGCCCATCGTATACAAGAGGGATCCGCATCCGCTCTTTAAAGGTCTCCGGAGCCAGTTCCCGGATCTGCCTCCACTCCGTAAAGATAAAGCAGATATTCGCATCCTGCAGCGCCTCTTCGGGCGTTTCCACATAGGTGATACTGCCTTTCTTATTTGCTCCCGCAGGGTAAACCTTCTGAAAATTCTGAGCCGCCACCGGATCATAGGCGATGATCTGCGCCCCGTTTTCCAGAAGCAGTTTCACATTGTCCAGAGAAGGCGCCTCCCGCAGATCGTCGGTTCCGGGCTTAAATGCCAGTCCCAGCACCGCCACCTTCAAGCCACCGAAGGTGATCATGCGCTTGCAGGCCTTCTGGTAGAGTCTGGTCTTCTGGGATGCGTTCACATCCACTGCCGCCTCCACCGTCTTTAACTGATATCCATACTGCCCCGCCAGATATTTGAGAGCCTTGGTGTCCTTGGGGAAGCAGCTTCCGCCATAGCCGATCCCGGCCTTCAGGAAATTAGCGCCGATCCTTGCGTCGTAGCTCATGCCCTCCGCCACCGCGTCGATATCCGCTCCCACCAGCTCACAGAGATTGGCAATATCATTCATATAGGATATTTTTAACGCCAGAAAATCGTTGCTGGCATATTTGATCATCTCCGCCGACCGCCTGTTCACAGAGACGATGGGCAATCCAAAAGGCTCGTATATCTTTTTGAGAAGCGCCTCCGCCTCCCGGCTCTCCGTACCGATAATGATGCGGGCGGCATGCAGCGTGTCACGCACCGCAGATCCCTGTGCCAAAAACTCCGGATTAGATGCCACCTCCACCTTCACATCCCGGATCAGGAAATCATGGATGAACTGCTCCACCTTATCGTTGGTTCCAACCGGCACTGTGGATTTTACGACCACCAGACAATCCCGCTCCACGGACTCCGCAATCTGCCTGGAAACCGTGGCAATATAGCTTAAGTTCGCAGAGCCGTCCGGCTGTTCCGGCGTACCCACACCGATAAAGATCGCGTCCTTATCCCGATATGCCGCAGCGTAATCCGTCGTATAATGGAGTCTGCCCGCGGCATTATTCTTCCGCATCAGCTCCTCCAGCCCCTCCTCGTAGATGGGGCTCTCGCCTGCTTCCATTCTCTTTACCTTGGATTCATCCACATCCACGCAGGTCACATCATGTCCCTTCTCCGCGAAACAGACACCCGCCACCAGTCCTACATATCCCGTTCCGGCTACCGCTATTTTCATCTTTTTCTCCGTTCCTTTTCTATTTCTTTCAATTACCGCACTCTAAATCGTTTTATCACTCTCAGAGCTTCTCCCTGCTTACCAGCTTCGCAAGCTTCCGCACCGCCCGCTGCGCCAGTGTCGGTCCGTGATACTTTCTGGCCTTTTCCTCATCGAAAAGCCCGACAAGATCGGGCTGGGCTTTTACATAGTCCCACCAGACAGCCCCCAGATTCGTATCATACCGTTTCCAGGGCTTGTCCCCCGCGTAGTGCAGGATAGCCGGAGCTTGCAGAGCCTCTTCGCATTCCTCCCGCGTAAATATGCCCTCTGCCGTAAACTGTGTAAAATCTCCCTCTTCCAGATAAGCCATTCGATTATATTTAGGCGGAAGATAGGTGATGGCCCCCTGGCAGGTGATATTCAGGATATCCTGATCCTGATAATAGAATTTCTCTCCTGCCAGCTCATTCCAACGAGCCGCCAGATCCCGCTTTCTCACCTCGGCAAGATCCAGCAACGTAACGCCCGCGTTGATATAGCCGCCTTTCATCTTAGAAAGCAGATGCCAGTAGGGTCTGCCGCTGTTCCACTCCCATTTCTCCGAGAGATTCACTGCCCCCTTCACCGCTGCCATCACGTTTCCATTCAGGGGCGTCCGCCATAAGGGTAAAAGGCTCTCCCGCACCAGCACATCCGCGTCCATGTAAAGAATCCGATCCACCTGCGGCAAAAATCCGGGCAGCGCCAGCCGCAGATACGTCCCCGCAGAGATATCCCGCACCTGATAGGCCTTCGCATAAGGATTCTCCACACAGTGCATGACAAGGGCAGATCCGGGATCCCGGCTGCTGATCACATGACCGAGAGGTTCTGCCACGATCCCCGCCGCCTCGGTACAGACACAGTGAATCTCACAGTGCACATTGTCCGACGCACAGGCATCTATCAGAGAGGCCGCTGCCACCTGCACCTGGGCCACTAAATTTTCGTCAAAACAAAACACGACTCTCACTATTTCCATAATCTACATTTTACATGGATACCCCCTAAAAAGCAAGGGCGGCAAGCTCCAGAAATCTCTCCGCGCAGGCCACATTGGAAAGCTTCTGTCTATAGGCAAGACAGTTCGCCACATATCTCTCATTTTCCGCAGTGATTCTGACAAGTGCGTCAGATGTCCAGTCGTCCTCCACGATTCCCAACTCCTCCCGCCCGATATAGGATGCGTTGTAGGGAACAGAAGTGGTCACCACCGGCGTACCCAGGGCAATGCTCTCCACAATGGAGACCATATTGTTATCCTTTCTGGTGGAGACCAGAAGCGCTTTGGCGGAAGCCACGATGGGAAGCAGCGTCTCATGGGAGAGCTTTCCCAGAAATGCCACCTTCTCTTCCAATCCGAGACCGCGGGTCAGGTCTTTGAGCGCCTCTTCCTCCTCCCCATTCCCGATCACCTTCAGCCGATAAGAGGCATGTCCCGCCTCTACAAAGCCGGCAAAAGCCTCTATCGTATGACTGATCTGTTTGCGGGGAATGAGCTGAGACACCACCACAAAGCAGTCCTCCCGCTCTCCGCCCGGCAGGAACCTGTCAAGATCCACCCCGTGATCGATAGGCTCCTTTTCCGCCCCGGGCAGAAACTGTCCGATAAAAGCGCCCGCCTCCTCGGACCGGGGCACCACCTGTGCCCGGCGCATCAGACAGCGCGCCACTAGATGATACCATAGCCTTGACGGAATTTTATGCAGCATATTGTTGTGCGCCGCCAGTTCGTGCCAGATAATCGTCTTTTCCGGAACAAGCCTTGCCGCTGTATAGGACCAGGTCGCAAAGACCTCACTTGTGACAATGATGTCATATTCATGATGACTTTTTAGATATCTGCGAAGCCCGGGCATATAGGGAAAGCACCGGGGCAGAAACAACTTATGAAAAACAGTCCGAAACCAGAGCACCGGAAAGTCATAACGCTCCTTATGAGTGGGCCTGTAGTCCTCGGCAGCGATCAGCGTCACCTCATGGCCCGCCCGCAAAAAGCCAAGGCACAGCGTGTAGATCATGGTATCCTTTATGGAATCCACCCTGGGGATCTCATTCGTCTCCGACGTATATAAAATAGGATTGATCACCAACACCTTACTCATCGTTTTCTCCTTGCTTTCTGCCCCGAAGTCTTTCTGCGCCCTCGCCTGTCAAAGCGAGAAAGCTGTCCGCTATTCGGGAAACCGCCAGCTCCTCTTTCAGCTTCACCGCCTCCCGGCTGAATCTTTCAGACAGTCCCGGCTCCTCCGCCAGCCGCCCCATGGCATGTGACAGCGCATCCGCATCACCCACGGGCACAAGGAAACCGTTCACGCCATCCTTGATATATGTGCGTGAACCGCCGATTGGACAGTCTGTGGCAATCACCGGTACCCCTAACGCCATAGCCTCCAGCATCGAATTGGAGATTCCCTCGTAGTCCGAAGAAAGAATATACATCGCCGCTGTTCTTATGTCCAAAAGGACATGGTCAGAAAAGCCTTTGAATATGACATGATCGTCAATTTTCAATCGAGCTGCATACGCCCTAAGTTCTTTCTCCAGTTCTCCTTTGCCGTAGAGTTCCAGCACATAATCCCTATGCGTTTCTCTGAAAGAAGCAAAAGCTTCTAACAACAGCCGGTGATTTTTCTGGGCATTCAACCGTCCCACCGCCACAATGCGCTTCTCTCGCTCTCCTGCATAGGGCGATATGTCCAGTTCCAGTGGATTGGAAATCACCACGCTCTTTTTAGAAATCCCATGGGGAAAACTCTGCACAGCGTCCTTCGTCTGACAAACCACCACATCCGCCCGCCTGTAAGACAAATTCCGGATCCGCCTGTGGTCGTAGCGGTTAGGGTCATTGCGCTCGGAGACGAGAAAAAAGTGCCTCTGTCCCAGAGCCGCCACGGTGGAAAACACTGCTCCCATCACGCTGAAAGACCATATCTGACAGTTTTTATTGGAACGGTAAAACTGCCGCATCCGATGGATCCTCCCAAGCCGTGCAAGGAAGCTTCCTCCTGAGGGACTTCCCACACTCACCACTTCAATCCTGGGATCCAACGGATAGGCCGTCTCCTGCCCTGCAAAAAGAAGGATCGCCACAGGAATCCCCCTGCCTCTGTATTCATTTGCCAAAAGCGCCACCACACGCTCCGTGCCGCCGCCCGGCATATCCGGTATCACAAATACGATCTTTTCCATCATCCGGCATCTCTTTCTTGCAAAGAATCATTAAAAAAGCTACAATAACTATCAATAAACAAAGGAGCAAAGCATATATGTCCACACCTTTTTTAAGTATCATCGTTCCTGTATATAATGTAGAACCTTATCTGGCCTGCTGTCTGGACAGCATTCTCGCCCAGACCTTCGCGGACTTCGAGGTTCTGCTCATAGATGACGGTTCCACCGATGCATCCGGCTCTATCTGTGACGATTACGCGAAAAAAGACAGCCGCATCCGATGTTTTCACAAAGAAAACGACGGTCACATGTCGGCCAGACAAGCGGGCTTTCGACAGGCATATGGAGAATACGTCACTTTCGTGGACAGTGATGACTGGATCGCCCCTTCCATGTATCAGACAATGTGCGCTGCCGCCCAAAAACATGACGCAGATGTCATATGTTGTAATTACACTGCCGTCACGCCTGAAAAAGAGATCAAACGCCTGGATTTTTGTAACCCCGGCTTCTACGACAGACAGCAGCTGAAAGAACAGATTTATCCCAGTATGCTTTTCTCCGGCAGCTTCTTTCACTACGGCATCTCTCCCAGCCTGTGTACCAAACTGTTTCGCCGGAACATGTTTGAGAAACATCTGTTTCAGGTGCCCCTGTCCCTCAAGCTTGGGGAAGACGGGCTTGCCGTCTACAGCTGTCTTTTAGAAGCATCCTCCGTCTGTTTTCTCCCGGAAGCCCTCTACTATTACAGGAGCAGTTCGTCCTCCCTCACCCATACCATGGATTTCGGACGACTTGCGGAAAATCATCTGCTCTTTACTACCTATGATAAGCTGATCGATCTCGCCGCGCACCCTTGTATGGAAAAGCAGCTTTTATATTACTATGCCTATCAGTGTCTCCTGACTCTTCCTCTCGTATTTCAAAATGCCCTGAAAGCCAGACAGAATTTTAAAAAGGATTTTCTCTCTGAGTGCGATTATCCATCCATCCGACGGGCTTTCCGCGCAGTTAAGATCAGCGACATCACCGGGCTTCACAACAAAGCCTACGTTTTCTGTATCCGCCACAGGCTCTACCGCCTGTTCCGCTTTTTCCTGATGCACTGAACCCGCTCCGGACGCCGGCGCAGATCAATAGCCAATCTCCCAATCGCCCCTCTTATAAAACTGATCGCTTGCATCGATCCCCTGCAGATCATCATTCAGGGCGATCGTCCGGTCAAAAAGATTGGTTCTGGTAAAGGCAGTCAGAACCAGAACAACGGCCAAAGCCGCCACACACAGGATCGCCTTTTTCTTCCCATTCCCCTGCTCTTCGACAGCCATATTCTCTTTTTTCCCTATCCCCTCTATCACAGTTTCCAAATATCGCATCCATTCAGCCATACCGCAGACAGCGTAGGGAATGAGCAGGATAAAATAAGGGATCGTGTAAGAAGCGCTGGATTCCCAGAACATATGGAAAAGGAATCCTCCCAGAAAGACCACTGCTCCCATCAACTCATAGAGATTCCGGCTGCGCCAGCGAAACAGGATATACAGCAGAGCGCACAGCAGGATCAAAGTCTGCATGTAATTGAGCAGGATCGACAGGTACACACTCCCTCTGCCATAGATCAGACTCTTTAGCCAGACAGGCATCGTTACTGCCCCTTTTCTCCCTCGGGTGCGGTCCAGACAAATAAAAGTGGGGTCGTTCCACTGAAAGGCCGTTTTTCTGGCAAAAAACGGCAACCCCTCATCCAGCAGGTTTTCCGACATACGTGTCATAATCGTGTGAAGATCCTCCAACGAAGCCTCCGTGACCTGCTCCGTGTCATAATGGTTGGCCGTAAACACATTGCTGATATACCCGTTGTAGCCTCCCGGTCCAAGCGGCGCTTCCTGCAGTCCCATGACGATCCAGGAGAGCATGACCTCTCCCTCCCCCAGCTCCTGCCCGGTGATCCGTTCCACGAGGCGGTCATTCACCTTTCCGCAGACCACCACACTCAGCCCCATGCAGGCTATAAAAAGAAGAGATGCCATCCATTTTCTCCGGTGTTCCCCCTTCGATAAAAACAAAAGATCAATGGCGTCATAGACCAGAAAGCAGGCGATGGCGATCAGATAGATCAGACAGTTCATCTTGATCACCGTAGCCAGTCCCATGCAGAGGGAGCCCGCCGCGATATAGCGGTATTGTCTGGTGCAAAGATAACGCAGTGCAAAGTAGACCGCTCCCAGAGACAGTGCCATGCCCGGCAGGATACCATATAGATAGGTCACATAGAACGCCAGAGGCGTCCACGCAAACAGAGACAGATATACCGCCGTCTGCAGTCCGTGTTCTTTCCCGCCGCCGACTTCTTCCACATCTCCGAAAAGAGGAAACAGCTTTGCCAACAGACCATAGATCACCGCCAGACAGATCACATTCACCAGCTGAGGTCCCACATAGTTCCCCTCACCAAAGAGAAAGCTCAAAAGATACAAAAACAGGACGATTCCCGACTGAAACGGATAACAAAAAAGGTATCCCTCCTCCTGAAAGGCTGAAAAATCCCCCTGCCTCCACTGCATAGCGATCGCATACACCTTGGCTGGATCGGAGCCGGGATATAGCTGCGTCATCAATACATAGGCCGTACCTGCTGCCAGCGTGATAACCGTAAAAATCCAAAAGATATTTGCCGTAACGCGGACATGCACTCTCCTCCAGACCTTGCGCACCAGAAAGAGAATCGTCGAAAAAACTACAAACAAAAGCAGATGCCGCAGAGGGTTGTCCGCTATGTTGAGAGTTCGCTCCTGCCAGCTGCCATCTTCCAAAACCAGTGTGCCCACAAAACTGGTACTGAAGACACTGTGCAAAAGCAGGAGAAACAGCGCTCCTGCAAGCATAATACGGATCATACCGTTTATGATCCGATGAAACACATGATTTTGAGCCATATACTCTACCATTTCCTTCATTTTCCAGTGTTACTCTTATTCATTCTACCCTGTTTCTCCGGAAAATACAATATAAGTGCATCGTTCCTTATACAATGTTTTGTTGTATATTTTTCCTCATTTCTTCTTTTCGAAGTTTCCTTTCTACAACTTTTTGTTGTGTGATAGCATTTAAAACAACGAAAATGTCAATCATGATAAATGATAGTCAGAAGGGAGTCCTGTATCACCATGAAGGAGCTGCGTCGGATCATCAGAGATTTGCGGGAAGATAATGACATCAAGCAGAAGACAATTGCCGAATATCTGGGCGTATCACAGCAAACCTACTCCAACTACGAAAACGGCCATCGAGATATTCCGATCTGGGCCGTGGTCAAACTTTCAAAATTTTATCAGGTCAGCACAGATTATCTCTTAGGCGCTGATTCCGGATATCTTGGCAATACGAACCTGAACGGGAAGTATCTGGGCGACGTTACCCTACACGATGTGGTCTACGATCTTCAGAAACTGAGCGCCAAAGACCGGCGCGATCTGCTGAAATATATCCGGTTTTTAAAGCATTCAGACTAAAAAGCAGCGGTCCTTCGACCGCTGTTTTTTAAGAAATCTCTACCACCACAGCGTCTTTGCTCCAATGGTATAGGTGATGGTCTTCTCCCCTCCGTAGTTTCCGATGCCCTGCAGAGTCACCTTTGCTTTTCCTTTCTTTGTGTGGTTTATATAAGTTTCTTCTTTTATAATATAATCTTCGCCAAGAACCAGCGGCTCCTCCACTCCCTTCACAGTCAGGACCAGATCATCCTTTGTCAGAAAGACAGGCCGGCCATCCTGATAAGTCTTCGCGTTTACCTTTACCTTCACCTTCGTGAAATCCGCCGCCACGATCCTGTAGACCGCAGAGCATTCCGCATCGCCGTCTCCCTGATACGCACCTATTCCCCGCGCGGTTACACGGATCGCTGTCCCCGCTGTGGGAATGTCCTCTTCCCCCACGGCTTCCCCGGCTCTCCGCATGATCTTTTGACCGTCTGGCAGCAATACCTCGCTATCTATCTCGTAAGTGTACTGTAAATTTTTATCGTAGTCACTGCCTGCCGCCAAAGCTGCGCCGCTCACATCCCGCAGCACCGCCTTTGTCTTATAGG